>CAXRFJ010000604.1:0-8460 GCA_964229475.1 Rubrivirga sp. | reverse complement strand
CCGGAAGGGCAAGGCCGAGAGCGCGTCGGACGACGACGGCGACGACGCCGACGACGACACCTCGGGCGGCCGCGGCCGCCGCCGCAAAAAGCGGAGCCGCGGCAAGAAGAACGACGGCGGCGGGCACCCGGGCGAGCCCTTCGAGGGCATGCTCGAGCTCATCGGCGACAAGAAGTTCGGCTTCATCCGCGAGATCTCGACCTCGCTGGCGAAGGGCGACAACGACCCCTTCATGCCGCCGCCGATCATCCAGAAGTACAACCTCCGCGACGGCGTCAGGCTCAAGGGCACCATCAAGCCGGGCCGGAAGGGCGCCTGGCAGGTGACCGACGTCGAGGAGGTCATGGGCGTGGACCCCGAGGAGTGGGCCGAGACGGCCGACTTCGAGGACGGCATGGTCATCTACCCCGAGGACAAGCTCGACCTCGTCTCCGGCCCCGGCGACGTGTCGATGCGCGTGATCGACATGGTCTCGCCGCTCGGGAAGGGCCAGCGGGCGCTCATCGTGGCGCCGCCGCGCGCCGGCAAGACGTTCATCCTCAAGGGGATGGCCGCCGGCCTCGCCCAGAACCACCCCGAGGTCAAGCTCGTCGCGCTCCTCATCGACGAGCGGCCGGAGGAGGTCACCGACTTCCGCCGGAACACCGACTGCACCGTCTTCGCCTCGTCGAACGACGCCGGCGAGGACAACCACGTCCGCGTGGCGACGCTCGCCTTCGAGTACGCCCGCCGGCTCGTCGAACAGGGCCACGACGTGGTCATCCTCCTCGACTCGCTCACGCGCCTCGGCCGGACGTTCAACCTCTACGGCGGCAACTCCGGCCGGACGATGTCGGGCGGCCTCGACGCCCGCGCGCTCCTCATGCCGCGGAAGATCTTCGGCGCGGCCCGCAACATCGAGAACGGCGGCAGCCTCACGATCATCGCGACGGCCCTCGTCGAGACGGGCTCGCGGATGGACGACGTCATCTTCGAGGAGTTCAAGGGGACCGGCAACGCCGAGATCGTCCTCGACCGCGACCTCTCGGAAAAGCGGATCTACCCGGCCATCAACATCCGGCGGTCGGGCACGCGGAACGAGGAGCGCCTCGTCAACCCGGACATCGCGACGCAGCGGAACCTCCTCCTCCGCGCGCTCAACAGCCGCTTCCCGGACGAGGCCATGCAGGCGCTCATCAAGCAGATCCACGCGAGCCCGTCGAACGAGCAGATGCTCGTCGAGCTCATCCCGGAGTAGGGCCGCTGGCGCGGCCGACCGTGGACCGCCGCCCTCTGCATCGCGGGGCGCTGCCACACCGGCAGCGCCCCGTTTGTTGTGATGGGCCGCCTCGGTCGATCCGTGGGCGCATCGAGGGGGAGGGGGGAGGGCGCCACCAGGCCCGGGCGCCCGGCCGGCGCGGCGTTCCTGTTCGTCGTTCTGGGTCGATGCGCGCTCTCGCTGCCGGCTTGAGACCGTGTCGCCGTAGAGATCCCTCGACCCGCTTCGCTCGCTCGGGATGACAGGGTGTGCGCGTCGGCAGCTGCAGTGAGGTTAGGCGACCCGCTCCGGCGGGTCTAGGCGCTCATACCGTCGCCGACCGATGCCGCCCGAGTTCCGCCCTGGAATCGCCCTCCACGAGCCCGACGCCGACGAGCCGGAGGTCCGGTACGACTACGTCCCCATCAAAGAGCGGCCCGAGGCGGACCGGCCGCGGGAGAAGCTGCTCGCGCGTGGGCCGGCCGTCTTGAGCGACGCCGAGCTAGTCGGGCTCGTGTTCGGGAGCGGGACGCGCGTGGGCGGGCGGAGCGTGTCGGCGGTGGAGCTGGCGCAGGCGCTGATCGGGGCGTACGGGTCGCTGGCGAAGCTGGCCCGGCGCGACGCCAACCAGGTCGCCAGGGCCACGAAAGGCGTCGGCCCGGCGAAGGCGGCGCAGCTGGCGGCCGTGTGCGAGATCGGGCGCCGCGTGGAGGCCGCGCCGCCCGAGGACCGCGTCCAGGTCCGCTCCCCGGCCGACGTGGCGGCGGCCTCCGGCCCGCGCCTCCGCGACCTCAACCGCGAGGTGTTCGTGGTCCTCCACCTCAACACGGCCAACGTGGTCACGGCCGAGTACACGCTCACGACGGGCGGGCTGGCGGCGTCGATCGTCGAGCCGCGGCAGGTGTTCGAGCGGGCCATCCTCGAGCACGCGGCGTCGGTCGTGTGCCTGCACAACCACCCGTCGGGCAACCCGGAGCCCAGCCGCGAGGACGTCGCGATCACCAAGCAGCTCTGCGAGGCGGGTCGCGTGCTCGGCATCCCGGTCCACGACCACGTGATCATCGCGGGGCGGGGCCACACGTCGCTGGCGGAGCGCGGTCTGATGGGCTGACGCTACGTTCCGGGTGCCCCACCGCGCCCCCATGGCCGTCGTCGCCGAGCCCGCCCGTCCCGCCGCCCCCGCCCGCCTCGGTACCGAGGCCGACGGGGCCCGCCCTCCCGCCGGCGCCCCGCGCGGGCGCCTCGTCTCGCTCGACGTGTTCCGCGGGCTGACGATCATGGGCATGATCCTCGTCAACAACCCGGGGACGTGGAGCGCCATCTTCCCGCCGCTCCGCCACGCGGCGTGGCACGGGTGGACGCCGACCGACCTCGTCTTCCCGTTCTTCCTGTTCATCGTCGGCGTGGCGATCCCCCTCGCGTTCGCGAAGCGGCTCGAGCGCGGGGCCGACCGCGGCGACCTCGTGCGGAAGACGGTCAAGCGGGCGGCCGTGCTGTTCGCGATCGGCCTGGGGCTCGGGCTGTTCTCGCGCGTCTGGCGGGCGTTCGAGGGCGTCCCGCTCGACCTGAGCGACGTCCGCGTGATGGGCGTCCTCCAGCGGATCGCGCTGTGCTACCTCGCCGCGTCGCTCCTCTTCCTGTACACCTCGGCGCGGACGCAGCTGGGGGTGGGCGCCGCGATCCTCCTCGGCTACTGGACGGCGCTGGAGTGGGTGCCGGTCCCCGGCGTCGGCGCGGGGCACCTCGACGTGGCGGCCGAGACGCTGCCGGCCTACGTCGACCGCCTCGTCCTCGGCAGCCAGCACCTCTGGGCCGGGGCCGACAAGCTCTGGGACCCGGAGGGCCTGATGAGCACGCTGCCCGCCATCGTCACGACGCTCCTCGGCATCGCGGCCGGGCGGATGGTCCGCCGGACGGACGTCGCGCCGGTCGAGACGGCGGCCCGGATGATGGCGCTCGGCCTCGCGCTGACCGCCGTCGGGAGCGCGTGGGGCTGGGTCTTCCCGGTCAACAAGGCGCTGTGGACGAGCTCGTACGTCCTGCTCACGGGCGGCCTCGCGTTCAGCGTCCTCGGCGCCTGCTACTGGGCCGCCGACGTCCGGGGCTGGCGCGGGTGGACGCGGCCGTTCGTGGTCTACGGCGTCAACGCGCTCTTGGTGTTCGTGGGCAGCAGCCTCCTCGCGCAGACGCTCGCGCGGATCTCGGTCGGCGAGGGGTCGCTGCAGGCGTGGATCTTCCAGACCGTGTTCGCGCCGCTCGGCCCGCCGGAGGTGGCGTCGCTCCTCTACGCGCTCGTGTGGATCGGCGGGTGGTACCTCGTCCTGCTCGCGCTCTTCCGCCGCGGGATCGTCTGGAAGGTCTAGCGGCTCCCCGCTTCGGTGCGTCCGCGGGGCGACCGAGGCGGGCAGAGCGGGGGCGGTGCACGCTACCTTCACGGGCCCCACCCCGCCGCCCATGCAGATCATCGAGCCCTCCGAGACCTACGACGTGTGCATCGTCGGATCCGGAGCGGGCGGGAGCATGGCGGCCTACGTCCTGACGCAGGCCGGCGCGAACGTCGTGATGCTGGAGGCCGGCGGGCCGTGGTCGGTCGAGGACGGCGACATGCTGACCTGGAACTACGAGTCGCCCCGCCGCGGCGCGGCCATCAAGACGCGCCACTTCGGCGAGTTCGACGCCTGCGACGGCGGGTGGAGCCTGGAGGGCGAGCCGTACGCGTCGGCCGAGGGCACGCGCTGGGACTGGTGGCGCGCGCGGATGCTCGGCGGGCGGACCAACCACTGGGGTCGGATCTCGCTCCGGTTCGGCCCCGACGACTTCCGTGGCCGGTCGCTCGACGGCTACGGCGACGACTGGCCCATCACCTACGACGACGTCGCCCCGTACTACGACAAGGTCGACGACCTCGTCGGCATCTTCGGGTCGCAGGACGGGTTCTACAACGAGCCCGACGGCCGCTTCCTCCCGCCGCCCGAGCCGCGGTGCTACGAGAAGCGCGTCATGCGCGGGGCCGAGTCGATCGGCGTCCCGGTCCTCTCGTCGCGCTTGTCGATCCTCACGCAGGCCAAGGGCGACCGGGCGGCGTGCCACTACTGCGGGCAGTGCAACCGCGGGTGTTCGGTCGGCGCCAACTTCTCGGCGGGGCGCGTGCTCCTGCGGCCGGCGCAGGCGACGGGCAACCTCACGCTCGTGACGCACGCGATGGCCCGCGAGGTGCTGACCGACGCCGAGGGCCGCGCCTCCGGCGTCTCGTTCGTCGACACGCAGACGCTCGAGGAGCAGCAGGTCAAGGCCGACGTCGTGATCCTGGCCGCCAGCGCGTGCGAGTCGGCCCGGCTCCTCTTGAACTCGACGAGCGAGCGGCACCCGAACGGGCTCGCCAACTCGTCCGACGTCGTGGGCAAGTACCTCATGGACACCGTGGGGGCGTCGGCCTCGGCGTTCGTCCCGGCCCTCGCCAGCGGCCCGACGCACAACTGCGACGGCGTCGGCGGGATGCACATCTACATCCCGTGGTGGCTCTACGACCAGCACGCGTCGCTGGGCTTCCCGCGCGGCTACCACCTCGAGACGTGGGGCGGGCGCGGGATGCCGGGCTACGGGTTCGGCGGCGGGATCCAGGGCCAGAACGGGGCGCTCCCCGGCGACCGTCCGCGCGGCGGCGGCGGCTACGGCGCGTCGCTCAAGGACGACTACCGGACGCTCTACGCAGCGCGCGTTGGCTTCTCCGGGCGCGGCGAGATGATCGCGCGGGAGGACAATTTCTGCGAGATCGACCCGGCCTCGGTCGACAAGTACGGCATCCCGACGCTCCGCTTCGACGTGACGTGGAGCGACGCCGAGATCCAGCAGGCCCGCCACATGCAGATGGCGATGCGCGAGATCCTGGAGTCGATCGGCGGCGAGATCGACGAGATGCCGACCGAGGAGACGCAGTACGGCATCTCGTCGCCGGGCTCGATCATCCACGAGGCCGGCTGCGTCCGGATGGGCGACGACCCCGCGACCTCGGCGCTCAACGGCTACTGCCAGGCCCACGACGCCGACAACGTGTTCGTGGTCGACGCGGCCCCGTTCGTCTCGCAGCCGCACAAGAACACGACGTGGACCATCCTCGCGCTGGCGTGGCGCGCGGCCGAGTACCTCGTCGACCAGCGCAAGCAACGCAACGTATAGGGGGACGGAGGACGGAGGACCGGGGACCGCTTTCAACATTCGACCGAAGACCGACGACCGAAGACCGACGACCGACGCACCGATGACCGACCGACCGACCTCGCCCATCCGCGACCTCGACCGCCTCGACACCCCGGCGGGCGCACCCGCGGGCGCGCTCTCGCGGCGCGACGCGCTCCGCCTGCTGGCGGTCTCGGCCGCCGCGCCGGCCCTCCTCTCGGGCTGCGGGCCAGAGGAGGCCGCCGAGGGCGCCGCCCACCACGCCGCGGCCCGCGCGCGCGGCGCCGTCGCCCCGGCCGTCGGCGCCGAGCCGGGGTTCTTCACGGCCCACGAGTTCGACACGGTCCGGCTCCTCGCGGACGCCATCCTCCCGGCCGACGACCGCGGCCCGAGCGCGGCCGAGGTCGGCGTGCCCGAGTTCATCGACTTCCTGATGACCGACGACGCGCTGCGCGGCGACATGGAGGAGCGGCAGACGGCCATGCGCGGCGGCCTCGGCTGGCTCGACGCCGCCTGCCGCCGCGCCCACGGCCAGCCGTTCACCGGCTGCTCCGACGCCCAGCGGCGCGAGATCCTCGACCGGATCGCCTACCCCGACGACGCGGCGCCGGCCGACGCGCCGGGCGTCCGCTTCTTCAACCGGTTCCGCGACTACACGGCCGCCGGCTACTTCTCCAGCCCGCAGGGCATGGACGACCTCGGCTACGTCGGCAACGCGTCGCAGGCCCGGTGGACGGGCTGCTCGGACGAGGCCAACGCCTGGGCCGCGCGGACCGTCTGACCCCGCCCGCCTCGGTCGGCCCGGGGAGGCACCGAGGCGGAGGAGCCTACGTGGGCTCGACTCCGAGCACCCCGGGCAGCCGTTGGCGAAGGAGTCGGACGAGCGCCGGATCCATGAACGCGTAGTCGTCGGGGACGCCGAGGACGACGAGGCGCCGGTCGCGGAGGAGCGGGCCGAACGCGGCCTGGAGCCGACGGCGGTGGCGCGACTCGAATGCGACGACCACGTCCGCCCACGCGACGAGGTCGGCGGAGACGGGGGCCTCGGCGTCGGGCGCGGTGCCGGCCGAGAGGGCCTCCACGCCCGGCCAGTCGGCGACGACGGCCTCGGCGGTCGGGCTCCGGAGCCGGTTCCGACTACAGACGAACAGGACGCGGAGCGGCGAGCTCACCCCGTCAGGTCGAACGTGATGTAGACGGGCCGCTGTTCTTCGGTCCCGCCGATGGCGGCGTAGAAGGCGCGGGCCGGCTCGTTGTCTTCTTCGGTCATGAGCCACACCGTCGTGCACTCGAGCGCGCGGGCGTGGTCGAGGAGCGCGCGCATGAGCGCCGTCGCGATCCCGCGCCGCCGGTACGCGTCGGCCGTGCCGACCTCGTCGACGTAGAGGACCGGCGCCTTGTCGGGCTCCGTGTAGCGGATCCCCATCGCGAAGCCGACGACGCGCGTCCCGTCGAGCGCGACGGCGAGGTGCTGGTCGGGCGCCACGAGCGCGGCCTCGGCCCAGCGCGGGGCGACGGGCCCGTCGAACGTGCCCGGCTCGACGTCGGCGAGCACGCCGAGGTCGCCGGGGCCGAGGATCCGGATCTCGATGCCGTCTACCACTGGCCGATGGGCGAGCCCGGCGGGATCGTGACCGGTTGCGGCTCGGCGTCCTCGTCGTAGTCGCGGGCGAGGAAGGCCTCGATGCGGCGGCTGATCCAGCGGGCGAACGCGGCGTCCTCATTGATGCCGTCGGGGCCGTTGTCCGTCGCCAGCTCCTCGAGCATGAGCTCGGTCATGGCGCGGACGGCCGGCGCGGCGTCGGCGTCGGCGGCGAGGGCCATGAGGGCGTCGACCCACGCCCCGACGACGGTCCGGCGGATCTCCTCGTGGTGGGCGTCGGGCGCGTCCGCCGTCCAGAGCATCGCGCCGGTCCGGTCGAGGAGGTCCTCGTAGCTCGGCAGCGACGGGTCGAGGTCGTGCTGGTAGGTCAGGCGCGCGGCGCGGTCGGCGTCGAAGAGGTAGCCGAACGTGAGCCGGGCCGCCGTCTCGGCCGGGGCGACGGGGTCGAAGGTCAGCCCGGTCCGCCCGTCGAACAGCTCGCGGCCGTCGGAATAGCCGGGCGGGCGGGGCGGGATGAGGCGGGCCGCCTCGGGCAACGCGAGGGCCTCCGGCGTGACCGTCATCAGGAGCGCGTCGATGGCCGCCCGCTGCGTGTTGCCGTCGACCGGCGTCGGCGGCTCGGCGCCCTCGCCCCGGCTCGTGTAGCCGTAGGCCACGCCGCCGACGAGGTGGGCCGTCGCGTCGACCTGGTAGCGGTGGCGGAGGTAGAGCGGGACGAGCGCCTCTTCGAGCGTCGCGAGCGGTCGGCCGTCGCGGATGACGGCCTCGGAAAAGCGGTCGAGCGCGTCGCGGCGGACGGCCATCTCCATCTCCAGCGCCTGGACGGCGTCGGCGCCGTTGTCCCAGAGCGCGCCGGTCGGGGTGGCCGCGCCGACGGGCCGGGCGTCGGCGTCGGTGATGTAGCGGAGGCCGCGGGCGCGGTTCTCTTCGAGGACCCGCTCCGCCTCGGCGTCGCTCGGCGCGTAGCCGTAGCGGATCGCCTGCACGTCCCAGTCGCCGACGCCGACGGCGTAGGCCTCCGCGATGTCCGGCGCGCCGCCTCCGGCGGGCAGGGCGAGCGGCGCCGGGTAGTCCATGACCGTCGACCGGCCCTGCGTCGAGCCGGCGAAGTTGTGGGCCAGCCCGATCGTGTGGCCGACCTCGTGGGCCGAGAGCTGGCGAAGCCGCGCGAGCGCGAGCCCCAACATCGGGTCGTCCGCCTCGGAGGCGAAGCCGCCCGCGTTCGCGCCGGTGTAGGGCGCCAGCAGGCCCTCCGCGATGAGGTAGTCCTGGCGCACGCGGAGCGAGCCGAGCGAGACGTGGCCCTTGAGGATCTCGCCCGTCCGCGGGTCGACGACGCTGGAGCCGGAGCTCCCCCCGCGCGGGGCCCGGTGGACCCACTGGATCGTGTGGTACCGCGCGTCGAGCGGGTCGACGGAGTCGGGGCGGACCTCGACGCGGTAGG
>CAXRFJ010000603.1:0-3897 GCA_964229475.1 Rubrivirga sp. | reverse complement strand
GACCCCGCCGGGCTCGTCGTCCCGCTCAGCCTCGACGCCCGGCCGGCGCCCGACACCCTCGCCCGGTGCCTCGCGGCGGCCGACGACGGCGCCGACGCCGTCCGCGTCAGTCCCGAGGCCGGCGCGATGTACCTCGTCGGGGCGTCCGCGCCGCCGGACACGGTCGCCGTCACCGCGCGGGCGTACGCGTGGGTCGGCGGCCTCGGCCTCGCCACGACGCCCGACGCGCTGGCCGACGCCGTCGACGCCGCCGGCGGGCTCGTGGTCGCCCCCGCCGACGTCGCGGCCGCGGAGCCCCGGACGCTCCCGCGCGGCGACGCCCTCCCGGCGGGCGCGGAGCGCTCGGCGCGCGCGCCGGCCCGGCGCGCCGCGCGCGCGGGCTCGCGCCCCGGCAGCCCGGCGTCGACGACCTCGACGCCGGGCCACCGCTCGCGGACGAGCGCGCCGAGGCGGCGGAGCGCCCACGCCTCGGCGCGGCCCTGCCCCACGGCGAGCGCCCGGACGCCGCACCGGTGGACGGCCTCGCGCGCCGGCCCCCGGAGCTGACCCGTGACGTAGAGCGCCGCGCCCCGCGCCGCCGCGTCCTCGACCAGGGCCGCCGTCATCGCCCCGACGAACGCGACGGCCGCGGCCGTGTCCGGCCCGTCGCCCAGCGCCTCGTCGACGCCGCCGAGCTCGGTCGCCACACGGTCCGCCAGCGCGCCGAGCGCGGCCGCCTCGGCCGGCCGCGCGACCACGCCGATCGGCGTCCCGTCACGCCGGAGCGGCTCGGGGTCGACGGCGAGCCCGAGCGCGTCGGGGACCTCCGTGTTCGGGCCGATCGCGAACCGGTCGTCGAGCGCGCGGTGCGCGGCGAGGACGCCGACGCCGTCGGGCCACTGCGCCGGCCACAGGCCGAAGGGCCGGTGGAGCAGGACGGCGTCGCACGCGGCGGCCCAGCCGTAGGGCGGGCGGCCCGGGTCGAGGCGGAGGCCGAGGCGGCGGACCTCGCGGCCGGAGCCGAGCCAGACGCCGGCCGGGTCGCCCTCGGCGTGGTAGCGGGCCCGGCCGAGCGGCCCGGCGAGGTGGTCGGCGAAGTCGTGGACGGTGGGCACCCGGACGGGACGCGCCCGCCCGCGTGCGGATCCGGGAGAACGGCGCGGCGCGGCCGGCGTTGGCGGCGCATGGACCTGTCCGACCTCCTCCCCGCCGAGACCGACTCGGCCGCGGCCACGCGCGACCTCGGCCGCCGGCTGGCGGCGCGCCTCGAGCCCGGCGACGTCGTCGCGCTCTCCGGCGACCTCGGCGCCGGCAAGACGCACCTCGCCCAGGGCGTCGCCGACGGGCTCGGTCTCGACGGCGACGCCGTGACCTCGCCCACGTTCGCGCTCGTCCAGGAGCACGGCGACGGCGCGCTCCTCCACCTCGACCTCTCCCGGATCGAGGGCGAGGACGAGGCCGGCCGCCTCGGCCTCGGCGAGCTCCTCGACGGCGACGCCGTCGCCCTCGTCGAGTGGCCCGAGCGGGCCGGCGGCTGGCTCCCGGCGCGGACCGTCTGGCTCCGCCTCGCCCACCGCGGCGGCGACCGGCGGCGGATCGAGCAGATCGCGGCCTGACGGCGCGAACCCGACCGCGAGCGCCGGGTTAGAGACCCCCGCCGGCGATTTCCCTCGCGCTGGCGCTACGACCTCGTTTTCTTAGAGGATCGGCCCTCCTGCCCCTCTCCGCCGATCTCCCCGCCTCTCTTCCGGCCCGCCCCGCGGCGCCCGGCCCCCCTCCCCCATGAACATTGCAGCCCTCGAGCAGAAGAAGGTCGCGGAGCTCTACGAGATCGCGCGCCGGCTCGGCATCGAGGGCTACGCCGACCTCCGCCGCCGTGACCTGATCTACGAGATCCTCGGCGCCCAGGCCGACGCCGAGTCCGACGCGACCGGCGACGACGACGAGCCGACCGACGCCGGCGACCGGCCGGCGGTCCGCCCCCGCGCGACGCGCCGGGCCGAGGCCGAGGCCCCGCGCCGCGAGGCCCGCCGCCGCCGCGCCCCCCGCGTCCGCCAGCCGATCGCGGCGAGCTGGCCGGACTACATGCACGGGTTCGACCCGTACGCGATGACGCTCGAGGGCCTCATCCGCAAGACGGGCATCCTCGAGATCCTCCCCGACGGGTACGGCTTCCTCCGGTCGGTCGAGTACAGCTACCTCCCCTCGCCCGACGACATCTACGTCTCGCCGAGCCAGATCAAGCGGTTCTCGCTGCGCGTCGGCGACACGGTCGACGGGCAGGTCCGGCCGCCGAAGGAGGGCGAGCGCTTTTTCGCGCTCATCCGCGTCCACTCGATCAACGGGCGCTCGCCGGAGGCCTTCGACGAGCGGCTCAGCTTCGACTTCCTCACCCCGGCCTACCCCGACCAGCAGCTCACGCTCGAGACCGAGGCGGACGAGCTCTCGACGCGCGTGATCGACCTGTTCGCGCCGATCGGGAAGGGGCAGCGCGGGCTCATCGTGGCGCCCCCGAAGTCGGGCAAGACGGTGCTCCTGCAGAAGATCGCGCGGGGGATCGCGCAGAACGAGCCCGACGCGACGGTCATCGTGCTCCTCATCGACGAGCGGCCGGAGGAGGTCACGGACTTCGAGCGGACCGTGCCCGCGGCCGAGATCGTGGCCTCGACGTTCGACGAGTCGCCCGAGCGCCAGATCCACATCGCCGACCTCGTGCTCGAGAAGGCCAAGCGGCTCGTCGAGGCGGGCCAGGACGTCGTGGTCCTCCTCGACTCGATCACGCGGCTCGCGCGGGCCCACAACGCGGCCGTCGAGACGAGCAACCGGACGATGTCGGGCGGCCTCGACGCGAGCGCGCTCCGCGGCCCGAAGCGCCTCTTCGGCGCGGCCCGCGCCGTCGAGGAGGGCGGCTCGCTGACGGTCATCGCGACGGCCCTCGTCGACACGGGCTCGCGCATGGACGACGTCATCTTCGAGGAGTTCAAGGGGACCGGCAACATGGAGCTCGTCCTCTCGCGCGACCTCGCCGACCGCCGGACGTTCCCGGCCATCGACCTCGTCGCCTCGGGCACGCGCCGCGAGGAGATCCTCCTCCCGCCCGACCGCCTCGCCCGCATCTGGGTCCTCCGCCAGCTCCTCGCCGACCAGGACCCGACCGAGGCCATGACGTTCCTCCTCGACAAGATGCGCGGGACCGACGGCAACGCGGCCTTCCTGGAGACGATGAACTCGTAGGGGGTCCGCGGGTTGTCGGGTTCCGCGGGTCACGCGGGTTCGTTCTGACAACCCGCCGAACCTGCTCAACTCGCCAAACCTGCTCGACCCTTGAAGGCAGTCCTCCTCGACATGGACGGCGTCCTCGTGGACGTCCGCGGCTCGTACCGGCGGGCCATCACCGAGACCGTGGCCCACTTCGCGGGCGAGGGCCCGACGCCCGAGGCCATCCAAGCCAAGAAGGACGCCGGCGGGTTCAACAACGACTGGGTGCTGAGCGAGGCGTTCGTCCGCGAGGCCGGCGTCTCGGAGGGCGAGGCGCCGTTCGAGGCTATCAAGGCCCGGTTCAACCAGATCTACCAGGGGGCCGACTACGACGGGCTCATCGCGACCGAGCCGCCGGCCATCCAGACGGCCACGCTGGAGGCGCTCGACGAGCGCTACAAGCTGGCGCTCGTGACGGGCCGTCCGGAGGCCGACGCCCTCTGGACGCTCCGCCGGTTCGAGTGGCACACGCACGTCCCGGTCGTGGTGGGGATGGGGCGCCAGGCGGGCCGCGAGAAGCCGGACCCCTACGGCCTCGAGCTCGCCCTGGCCGAGATCGGCGTCGAGGCCGAGGAGGCCGTCTACGCCGGCGACACCGTCGACGACATGCGCGCGGCGCGGGCGGCGGGCTGCGTGGCCGTCGGCGTCGTGCCGCCGGGG
>CAXRFJ010000602.1:0-2141 GCA_964229475.1 Rubrivirga sp. | reverse complement strand
GGAGCCGAGGCGCGGGGAGCTGGGCTACGGAGCAGTCGGGGCGGCCGGGGTCTGGGGCAGGACGTACTCGACCGCCGCGCCCGGCCCGAGCGGGATGTCGAGGGCGACCCACGCGCCGACGAGCACGAGCCCGACGATCATCAGCCCGAACGAGTACGGGAGCATCAGCGCGGCGAGGCTGCCCAGCCCGAACTCCTTCTGCCACCGCTGGCAGAAGATGAGGATGAGCGGGAAGTAGACCATCAGCGGCGTGATGATGTTGGTGGCCCCGTCGCCGACGCGGTAGGCCGCCGTGGTCATCTCGGGGCTGATGCCGACGAGCATGAGCATCGGCACGAGGACCGGCGCGAGGAGCGCCCACTTCGCGCTGGCCGACCCGACGAACAGGTTGATCACGCCCGTGAACAGCACGATCAGCATGAGCAGGAGCGGCGTCGGGAGCGACATCTGCTCGATCGCGTTCGCACCGTGGACCGCCGAGATCAGGCCCAGGTTCGACCAGTTGAACAGGGCCACGAAGTGGGCCGCCGCGAACGCCAGCACGAGGTAGTAGGCGAGGTCCTCCATCGCGCCCGCCATCATCTTGACGATGTCGCGGTGGCTCTTGACGGCGCCGACGGCCGCGCCGTACGCCCAGCCGGCGGCGAGGAACAGGACGAGGAAGCCGGCCACGAGCGAGCGGTAGAACGGCGAGAGCCGCGCCTCCGCCGACGCAGTCTCGTCGATGAGCGGCGTCCCGGGCCCGAGCGTGAACACGGCCCAGACGGCGATGACGGCGAGCGTGGCGAGCCCGGCCCACTTCAGCCCCTTCTTTTCGTCGGCCGTGATCGCCTGGTCGGCGTCGGGGTCGTCGGCATGGTCGCCCTCGGGGACGTAGCCGCCGAGGCGCGGCTCGATGACCTTGTCGGTGACGTACCAGATGACCGGGATCGCGACGAAGACCATCGCCGCGATGAAGTACCAGTTGCCGGCGATGTTGGCGTCCCACGCCGGGACGAGCGCCTCGACGGCCTCCTCGGTGATCCCGAACAGGAGCGCGTCGAGCTGGCCGGGCAGGAGGTTGGCCGAGAACCCGCCCGAGACGCCGGCGAACGACGCCGCGATGCCGGCGATCGGGTGCCGCCCGGCGGCGTAGTAGATCACGGCCGCGAGGGGGATGAGGACGACGTAGGCCGCGTCGGCGGCGAGGTTGCCCATCATGGCCACGAGCGCGACGACCGGCGTCAGCCACGTCGTCGACGCGTTGCGGACGGCCGCGCGCATGGCCGTCGAGAACAGCCCGGTCCGCTCGGCGACGCCGGCGCCCAGCATCACCACGAGCACGTAGCCCAGCGGGTGGAAGTGCGTGAACGTCGTCGGCATCTCGACCCACAGCCGCTGCACGTTGGCCGCCGAGAGCAGGCTCTCCGCCGCGATCACGAGCGGCGCCCCGTCTTCGCCGACGGCCGTCGGGTGGAGCGCCTGCCAGCCAAGCCCGGCGGCGACCAGGCTGATGACGACGAGCCCGCCGATGAGATAGAAGAACAGGAAGACCGGGTCCGGCAGCTTGTTGCCGACGCGTTCGATCCAGCCGAGGAGGCCGGTCTGGGGATCGGCGGGCGCGGCGGGGGCGGTGCTCATGAGACGGCGGGAGGGGCGCGACGGGAAACCGGGAGGATACGGCTGCCCCCCTCCGCCTCGGAGCCGAGGCGGGCGGGGTCAGCGGCCGGCACGGGCGAGCGCGGCGCGGGCGGCGTCGAGCTCGCCCTCGTACCACTCCCCGACGAGGGACGGCTGTTCCATGCGGGCGACGGCCTGCTGGAGCAGCCGGCGGGCGTCGGCGGCGCGCCCCTGCCCCAGCCGGGCGATCCCGAGTTCGGCCCGTGCGCGGGGCTCCGTCACGGTCGTCTCGATGGGCTCCGCGATGGCGAGCGCCCGCGCGGCGGCGTCCGCCGCCCCGTCGTGGTCGCCGAGCGCGTTCCGCGCCGCGGCCGAGATGTTGAGCCAGTCCGCGAAGATGAGGTGGTCCGGGGGCAGGTGCTGGCGCCCGATGGCCGCGGCCGAGTCGGCGGCGGCGTCCGCCCGAGCGTACGCCCCGAGCCGCAGCGCGCAGGTAGCGGCCATCCCGAGCGAGTACCCGACCCGGAGGGCGTCGGCTCCCT
>CAXRFJ010000601.1:0-2579 GCA_964229475.1 Rubrivirga sp. | reverse complement strand
GCCGAGGCGGAGGGGGCGGCGCTACTTGCCCCGCTCGATCTTCCGCCGCGCGACCCGGTCCACGAGGTCGGGCGCGACGAGCTTGACCCACTGCCCGACCTTGCCGGCCGCCGTCATCACGACCTCCCGCTTCCGCCGGTCGGCCGCGTCGAGGATGAGCCGGGCGCACTCGTCGGCCGTCATCACCTCGTCCTCTCGCACCGGGCTCTCGCCGAGCGGCGCCCCGCTCGGGCCGTAGGCGTGGCGGCGGACGCCCGTGGCGACGAAGCCGGGGAACGCCGTCGTCACCGTCACGCCGGTGCCGAGGAGCTCGATGCGGAGCGAGTCGAAAAAGCCGGCCATCGCGTGCTTCGAGGCCGCGTAGCCCGTCCGCGTCGGGACGCCCGTCTTGCCCGTCAGGCTGGCGACGTTGACGATCCGCCCGCGGCTCGCCTTGAGGTGCGGGAGCGCCGCGTGCGTGGCGTAGACGGCGCCGAAGTAGTTGACGTCCATGATCCGGCGGAGCGGCTCGAGGTCCTCCATCTCGTCGAACCGGGCCCACATCGAGATCCCGGCGTTGTTGACGAGCGCGTCGGCCCGCCCGAACGCCTCGACGGCCGCGGCCACGAACGCCCGGCAGGCGGCCTCGTCGGCGACGTTGGTGGGGACCGCGATCGCTCGGGCCCCGCGCTGGCGGCACGCCTCGGCGACGGCCTCGAGCGCGTCGGCCCCGCGCGCGGCGAGCGCGAGGGCGCAGCCGCGGTCGGCGAGCCGGAGCGCGAGGGCCTCGCCGATGCCGGCCGAGGCGCCGGTGACGAGGACGACGTGGTCGGGGCCGAGGCGGTCGGGCATGGGGGCGGCTACGCCGCGCCCGGCCGCCGGGTCCCTCCGCCTCGGCCGCGGGCCGACCGAGGCGGGGAGGGGAGGGCTAGGGGAGCGGGTGCTCGCGCGGCTCCGGCATCTCGAAGAGGCCCTCGACCGAGAGGTACCGCTCGCCGGTGTCGTAGCACATCGTGAGGACGCGCGCGCCGTCGGGGAGGTCGGCGAGCGCCTTCGCCGTCGCGGCCAGCGAGGCGCCCGACGAGATGCCGACGAGGAGGCCCTCCTCCTTCGCCGCGCGCCGGGCGTAGTCCTTGGCCTCGTCGCCCGTCACGCGGATCGCGCCGTCGAGGAGGTCCGTGTCGAGGTTCTCCGGCAGGAAGCCGGCGCCGATGCCCTGGATCGGGTGCGGGCCGGGGTCGCCGCCGTTGATGACGGGCGAGGCGTCGGGCTCGACGGCGAACACCCGGAGGTCCGGCCACTCGCGCTTGAGCACGCGGGCCATCCCCGTGATGTGGCCGCCCGTGCCGACGCCCGTCACGAGCGCGTCGAGCCCGTCGGGGAAGTCGGCGAGGACCTCGCGCGCCGTCGTCTCCTCGTGGACGCGCGGGTTGGCAGGGTTCTCGAACTGCTGCGGCATCCAGGCGCCCTCGGTCTCGGCGAGCACGTTCTGCGCGCCCTCGATGGCCCCCTTCATCCCGCCCGAGGCCGGCGTCAGGACGAACTCGGCGCCGTAGGCGGCCATGAGCGTCCGCCGCTCGACCGACATCGACTCGGGCATCGTGAGGATCACGCGGTAGCCCTTGACGGCGCCGACCATCGCGAGGCCGACGCCCGTGTTGCCGCTCGTGGGCTCGACGATCGTGCCGCCGGGCTTCAGGTCGCCGCTGGCCTCGGCGGCCTCGACCATCGCGAGCGCGATCCGGTCCTTGATGGAGCCGCCGGGGTTCTGGCGCTCCAGCTTGATCCAGACGCGGGCGTCCGGGCCGTAGAGCCGGTTGATCTGGACGTGGGGCGTGCCGCCGATGGCGGCGAGGACGTTGTCGAGGGGCATGGCAGGGAGGGCGGGACGGCCCGGTGACGAGGGGAGGGGAGATCTGCTTACTCGTTCCAACGATTATCCGGCGGCGCGGTCGCGCTAGATGACGTATTCCGGCATCGCCTGAGTGTGCCCGTCCTGCGTCCGGAGCCGGGCCACGTGCGTGACGACGGAGCCCGGCGGGACCGACCGCGTGAGCCACACGTTGCCGCCGATCGTGCTCCCGGCCCCGACCGTCGTCTCGCCGCCGAGGACCGTCGCGTTGGCGTAGAGCACGACGTCGTCCTCGACGGTCGGGTGCCGCTTGGTCCGCGCGAGGCCCTTGTCGACGAACAGGGCCCCGAGCGTGACGCCCTGGAACACGCGGACGCGGTCGCCCACGACGGCCGTCTCGCCGATCACGACGCCCGTCCCGTGGTCGATGGCGAACGCCCGCCCGATGTGGGCGCCCGGGTGGATGTCGACGCCCGTCCGACGGTGGGCGACCTCGGCGAGGACGCGCGGGACGAGCGGGACGTCGTGGGCGTAGAGCGCGTGCGCGATCCGGTGGACGGCCGTCGCGGTGAACCCGGGGTAGGCCAGGACGACCTCCTCGACGCTCTCGGCGGCGGGGTCGCCGGCGGCCGTCGCGCGGGGGTCCTCCGGGAGCCGCCCGCGCACGAGGGGGAGCGCGGCGAGCAGGGGGTGGGCGCGGGCCGCGGGGTGGGGCGGCGCGCGGGGCGCGGGGAGGTCGCGGGGGCGC
>CAXRFJ010000600.1:0-17946 GCA_964229475.1 Rubrivirga sp. | reverse complement strand
CAAAATCAAAAAGCGACCAGGAGGGCGCGGGCCAGGTCGTCGGCGTGGCCTACGGCGAGAGGGCCGAGACGTGTCCCGTGCGCGCGGTCCGGTCGTACCTCGCCGCCGCCAGCCGAGAGCTCACCGACCACGGAAGGCCCTCCCCCCTCTCGGGACCCGTCTTCCGGTCGGTCGACCGCTGGGGACGATTAGGCAAGAGCGCAATAACGGGCCGCACCGTCGCCAACGTCGTGAAAGAGCACGCCGAGGCGGCCGGGCTCGACCCGACGCTCTACGCGGGGCACTCCTTGAGGGCGGGGTTCGCGACGACCGCTGCCCGGGCAGGAAAGCCCGACCGGGCCATCCAGAAGCAGACCCGGCACAAGTCGACGGTCATGCTCGCCGAGTACGTCCGCGAGGGACGGCTCTTCGACGACAACGCCTCCGAGGGCATTGGGTTGTAGCAGCCGCGACGACGATCTGAGTGGCGGCCGAAGATCGAGCGACACAACTGATGTAGCCGGGCCGTATCCTGTCGGACCTCCGCCCCGCCGCCCACATGCCTGCCTCTCCCCCCAGCCGGTACGTCCGCAAGCAACTCAGCGTCACCCCCGAGCAGGACCGGGCGCTCAAGCGCAGGAGCCAAGAGCTTGGTGTGTCCGAGGCCGAGCTCGTCCGACGGGCGCTCGACGCCGCCCTCGCCGACGGCCCCGTCACCTCAGTTGCTGGTTCGCCACTCGACGAGCTTCTCGCCCATACACGAGAACTCGGCGACGGTCGCCGCCTGGAGGGTGGATGGGACCGCGAGGGCCTCTATGACGACCGGGGCTACCGGCACGATCGCGACGACGCGGACAGAGCGTAACGGTGGCCCAGTACCTCCTCGACACGAACGTCCTCGTCTACAGCATCGATGGTCGCGACCCCGACAAGCAGGACCGCGCGCTCGATGTACTCGCCCGCGTTGGTCGGCCAGGGCCGACCGGTCCGTCGGCTACGCTCCCAGCTCAGGCCCTCGCCGAGTTCTCGCGCGTCGCCATGTTCCGGCTCAGGCCGTCGGTCCCACCCGACCGCGTCTACCACCAGATCGGCCTCTACGAGCGGACCTTCCTGGTCGTCCCGTTGACTCCGGCCGTCGTGCTGGAGGCGGTCCGGGGCGTCCGGGACCACCGGTTCCCGTACTACGACGCGCAGATCTGGGCGGCGGCCAAGCTGAACCAGATCCCCGTTGTGCTCAGCGAGGACTTCACCTCGGGCTCGACCGTCGAAGGCGTCACGTTCGTGAACCCGTTCGATCCGGCGTTCGACACCAGCGAGCTGTAGCACCATGTGGTCCGACAACGAAACGACGATCGACCTGCTCAGCGTCGAGCACCTCCCGGCGGCGGTCGAGAGCGTGGTGCTAAACCCCCGGCTCCTTCCCGTGACGGTAGGGGTCTTCGGAGGCTGGGGCTCCGGTAAGTCGAGCATCATCCGGATGACGCACGCCCGTCTCCTCGAAGAAGAAGACGTCCTGTGCGTCTCGTTCAACGGGTGGCTCTTCGAGAGCTACGAGGACGCGAAGGCCGCGCTCATGGGGACCATCCTCGACGAGGTAAGGACGAAGCGGACGCTGTCAACGAAGGCCGAGGGGCTGATGAGCCGCCTGCTCGCGCGGGTGGACTGGTTTCGGACGATGGGTCTCGTTGGTAAAGGTGCGCTGACGCTGGCGACGGGACTGCCAGCATTCGGCCTCTCTGATCTCAAAGGCCTATTCAAAGAGGGGTCCCCTTCTGAGGAGACCCTTGCCACGCTTAAAGAACACGCAGGAGGTCTCGACGTCGAGGCCCTGGCAAAGATCGTCCGAGACGCGCCCGATGAGGACATCCGTAAGACGGTCCGCGAGTTCCATGACGACTTCGCCGAGCTCATCGAGGAGACCGGGTTGAGAGCGCTCGTCGTGTTCATCGACGACCTCGACCGGTGCCTGCCCGACACCGTGATTGAGACGCTGGAGGCCATCCGGCTCTTCCTCTCGGCTCCGAGGACGGCTTTCGTGGTTGGGGCGGACGAGAACCTCATCCACCACGCCGTTGAGCGCCGATTCCCTGAGGCCAGAGGCGTCCGTCCCAATGTGGGCCAGGACTACCTGGAGAAGCTGGTCCAGATCCCGATCCGCGTCCCTCCGCTCGGGCGCGGCGAGATTGAGACGTACATGTCTCTGCTGTTCGCAGACCTCCGGATGGGCGAGGGGTTCGACGCCCTCCTAACCGGCCTGCGAGAGGAGTTTGGGAAGGACGGGGAGCCCGGACCCATCGAGCGGTTCGACCGGCAGCTCGCGGACAAAGTGCTCGGTCCGTGCCCAGAGGATCTGGCGGACGACCTGCTACTGGTGCAACAGACGGTCGACGTCCTCACGTCAGGCCTCGACGGCAATCCTCGCCAGACCAAGCGGTTCCTCAACACGCTCCTCCTCCGCACGACCATGGCCGAGTCTAGGGCGGTCGAGCTCGGACGCCGGAATCTGGCGAAGCTCATGCTCCTGGAGTATTTCAGGACGGAGGCGTTCCGGTCACTGGCCGCTCTTCAGGGTGCCCAGGACGGCCGTCCATCCGAGCTCGCCGCCGCGGAGGCCGCTGCGGCTCCACCTCAGGGGGAAGAGTCCTCCACCGCACAAACGGATGAGGCTGAGGAGACTCACGAGGAGCCGACCGCCGACGGATTGGGGCTCCTTGCGAAGTGGTCGGAGGACGACTGGTTGGCGAGCTGGCTGGCGTCGGATCCCCCTCTCGCAGGTGTCGACCTCCGGCCGTACTTCTACTTCTCGCGTGACCGCATCGGGCTTTACTCAGGGCCAGCCGCCCGGATGAGCCCGGCGGCACGAGCCGTGCTCGACGACCTCTCGTCGATCTCGGAGACGGAACGCATCGGAGCAGCCAAGCGCAGCCCCGAGCTGTCGCCGGTGGATGCGGCGGCCGTCTTTCAGGCCCTGGCCGAGCGGAGTCGGCGCGCGGAGAACCTCTCCGCCGAGAACTCCCCACTCTACGGACTGCTCTTGCTCGCAGAGAACCGGGACGACCTCGCAACGGACCTCGTCCACCTTCTGGAGGACACGGCCCACTCCCTGATTCCTATCGGGGCCGTCCCCCGTGTCGCCATGACTCTCGGGAAGGGTCCCGCATCAGGCGCCGCCCGGACGCTCCTCCTGGGCTGGGCCGAGTCGACCGCGCCGCTCTTGCCTCAGGCGGCCAAGGCCGTGCTCCCTAGTCTCTCCTAACCGAACGGTTTTATCGACCCATGGGGACTTCCATCACGCCGAATGGGCCACCCGGCTCGAACCCGCTCCTCCCGCCAGGCGCCCCACCGCCGCCGCCGCCAGACGGCGATCCGGAGGGCGAACCCGATGATGGTCCGGCAGATGACGCTGGCGACGACTCGTCTCCGGACGGTACGCCAACTCCCGACGTGCCCCCTCCCGATCAGACGTGGAGGGGCGCGAGGACCGTGGCAGGCAAGTTCGCGAGCTCAGGCGGTGGAGGTTCGGGGGGTGGGTCCCCTGCGCGGGTGGCCCGTTCTCTCGTCCGCGCTCAGGGGGGTGCTGGTCGTGCGACGGCGAACGCTCGGGCTGGCCGGGCCACGCTCTCGAACCTCGGCGGCTTCCTCTCCACGGCTGCCCAGGAGGGCGTGGCCGCAGCCGTGGTGCGGTTCGGCCTCCAGTTCGTAGGGCGGACCGCCGCCGCTCTGCTCAACGACCTCGCTCGGCTTCTCTCGTCCGACGGAGCCATCGTGGACGAGGCCGTAGCACGCGCGGCCCTCCTTGATACGTTCCAGGACCTGTTCCAGAGCAGCGACGCCGACGGCCTCGACGCGCTCAACGACCTCTCCGCCGAGCGGGTCGAGGCTGCGATGGAGGGGTACGTCGCCAACTACATCAACGCGCAGCTCCTGCACTACCTCGCGAGTCGGCCCATTGAGGACAAGGCCCCCGATGCCGCGACCGCCTTCGGGCTCGAGTGCCAGCTCAAGGACTTCGTCCGAGGGCTCGTCAAGCTAGAGTTCACGGGGATCGACGTGCTGAGCGTGGATTGGAGCGGGAGCCAGGGACAGGCGATCGTGGCCGACCTCTTCGAGCGGTCCTTTTCCCTCATCAGCGGCTAGCGCCCTCACCATGGACCACCATTTCGTAGTACGAGTGGGCGACGCGACTCCGCCGGCCACCCCCACCGGGTCCGAACGGACCGAGTTCTTCGTCGGGTCAACGATCCCCGTCGGCACTCCGGCCGAGCGCGTAGTCGCCCGAAACGTGCTGGGGACCCTCCAAGACGGTGGGCTCGCCCCGACACAGGGGGCCGTCGACCTCTACAGGTTCGCAGTCGCCGCCTACGTCGCCGACCAGAGGGTTCACCGGAGCGATTACGACGGGTGGACGCGCCCCCTCGCCCTTCACGTCCCGGTCCCCGACGTGGCCCCCTGGCAGCGGGCCAGCGGCTCCCTCACGGAGTTCCTGCGGTTCCTGACAGGCGATGCCTGGTCGGTATACCCCTACAAGGCGGAGACCGCCCGGATAGCAGGTGCAGAGGGAGCACCGGGCGACGACACCGGAGCGACGGGAGCCGACGGACCGGCCGGGGTGTGCCTGCTCTCGGGAGGTCTGGACTCGTTTCTCGGCGCGGCCCAGGCCCTCACGTCTGGGGGGCGGTGGCTCTTCGTCAGCCACCAGGCGAAGGGGAGCGCGAATCACCAGTCCCCTGCTCAGGAACGGGTGGCCACGGCGCTCGCGTCCGAGTTCGGGGCCGACCGTGTTTCGCGCCTGACGTTCGATGTAAGCCGCCTGAAGATGCCGGGGAAGCAGAAGGCCGAGGGGACCCAGCGGAGTCGCTCGGCCGTCTTCCTCGCGCTTGGGACCCTGGCCGCGTCGGCGGTCCAGGCAGGCGACGGCCCGACTCGACTCCTCATTCCCGAGAACGGGTTCGTCTCGCTCAACGTCCCGCTCACGTACGGACGGATCGGGAGCTCGAGCACGAGGACGACGCACCCGCACACCCTCGCGCTCTACCAACGCGTGCTCGACGATCTCGGACTGAACGTGGCCGTCCAGAACCCGTTTCGGTTCGCGACGAAAGGGGAGATGTTGACGGAGTCTCCGGCGGCAGCATTCGCACGGAGGCACGCGGCCGAGACCGTCTCGTGCTCGAACGCCGGGAACACGTACCGATTCACGAAGACGGAGAAGAGCCACTGCGGGCACTGCGTCCCCTGCATCGTTCGGCGTGCGGCGATGCACTCCGCGGGGCTGGACGACCCGGCGCCCTACCAGTTCGACGTGGTGCGAGACGCGCCTAAGCCCGGCAGCGGCCCTGACAGCAACCTGAAGGCTGTCGGGATGGCCATCGCCCGGACGGCCGCCGGATCCGCTACGATAGAAACGCTGAAGTCCGGCCCCCTCCCCGACCACGCTGAGGACTACGTCAGCGTGTACGAGCGGGGACTGGCAGAGGTCGAAGCCCTCCTCACGTCGGGGGGCTGATGAACCTCCACGACACCCACTGCCACGTCGATCTGTACGCGGACCCGGCGGCCGTCGTCCGAGAGGCGGAGCGGCAGGGCATCTACACCCTCGCCGTCACGAACACCCCGTCGGTCTTCCCGGCGACGGCCGCCCTCGCCGAGGGCACCCGGTACGTGCGGCCCGCCCTTGGGCTCCACCCCCAACTCGCCGCTGAGCGGAGGGGCGAGCTCGCGCTGTTCGCGGAGCACCTGCCGAAGACCCGGTACGTCGGCGAGGTAGGCCTCGACCACGTCACGTCCGACCGAGCGGATCGCACGCATCAACGCCGAGTGTTTGATTCGATCCTCGACCATTGCGACGCCGCCGGGGACAAGATCCTCACTGTCCACAGCCGTCGCGCTGAGGCCGACGTCGTCGACGCCATCGGCGAGGGCTTCTCGGGCACCGTGATCCTGCACTGGTACTCGGGGTCGCTCAAGACACTCGAGCTCGGGATCAGGCGGGGTTTCTACTTCTCCGTCAACCCCGCGATGGCCGGAGGAAAGCGATTCGAGAGCATCCTGGCCCGCCTCCCACACCACCGCGTGCTACTAGAGACCGACGGCCCGTTCGTAAGCCTCGGGGGACGCCCGGCCTCCCCGCCAGACGTTCAGTCTGTCGTCGACCGGATCGCCGAGGCCTGGGCAGTGCAGCGAGTCAGCGTACAGTCTCGTTTGTTCGACAACCTCACGCAGGTGCTCCGTGACCGAGTGTCCACCCCCACCCGGAACGTCTGACACACACCGGCCCGTCGGCCCAATGACCTGGACTTAAATCGGTTCGGGAGGCTCAGCCAGGTCTTTCACGAGCCGGGAAGCGGCGGCCTGATACGTTTCGGGGTTGGCCCAATCGCTGAAGTCGGGTATAAACAAGGTGCGGACCTCACGAGCAAGATCGCGTCCATCGTCGTCGAACAACTCCCAATCCCTGAGGGAAGTGTAGTCTGTCAGGGTGATAGGAAAGAGAACCCGTCGGCCCTCCTTCGCCTCTCTCCTGAACGCAGTCCGGATTTCATCCTCGACCCACGCGCTCTCGATGCTGTGGGGCGAGAGGACGAGGAGAGTCCGGTCGTGGATTTGGATTGCGTCGCGGAGTTGGCGTCGGAGGCCGCTCCCTCCCCGGAGGTCGTGGGGGGCGTAGTAACACCGGACACCACGACTGCGCAGGTCCGCGTAGAGCTTGCGGACGAACGGACCGTCCTTGCTGGCATGGCTTAGGAAGACCGAGGAGACCTCTACAGGGGTCGTGAACAGATCCGGGATGGCGTCAACGAGCGCCTCCGGAACCCCGCATCCGCGGAGGAACACGGCGGGGAGAGGGACAGACAAAGCGATGGTGGCCGTGTCTAGAGACGAGGTCGACTCGTGCTCGCAGTCAGAGAGGCCTAAGGCTCCTGACAGGTCCGTGCCGTTGAAGACGGTGGCCGTGAACGTGGAGCCCTCGAATGACGCGCCGCGGAGCGTGGCGTGGGAAACGTCGGTCCCCATAAGGCGGCACCCGTCGAACGTGGCGGCATCGAGAGCGCCACCGTAGAAGCGGGCGAGGTCGACGCTGGCCCCGGTCAGGTTGGCCCCTCGGAAGTCGGCGTTCTCGCAGTTGACCCTGAAGAGGTTGGCGTCCGTGAGGTCGACATCGCGGAGGCTGGCCCAGCCGAAGTAGGCGTCGGTGAGAATCGAACTTCGGAGGTCTGCGCCGTCGAAAACAGCGTTGACGAAGTTGTAGCCGGAGAGGTTGAGACCAGAGAGGTCCGCACCTGTCAGGTCGGGGATATAGTCGAACGCATCGGCACCACGGCTCGCGTTCCAATCTCCCACACCCTGCCGGAGTCGGTCGAGATCCTGATTAGAGGCCATAGACGGGGCCGGTTGAAGACAGAGGCTACACCGCCCCCAAGGGCTCGGCCGTAGCGTACTCCTCCTTCCGGTGAATGAGGAGAATGCACATGAGGGTGACGCCGAGCGCGAGGATGAGCCGCGGGTGCCGTTTGCGCGTGCTGTTCAGGATGCCGTCACTGTCGCGCAGAAAACGGAGGATCTCCTCCTCGGTCTCGAACAGCGGGGTCCCACCCCGTTCGGCGACCTCGTCGCTGGCTTCCCGTGCCCGCTGAACGAGGTCGTCCCACTGGACCTTCTCCGTGTGGTCGCGGATGAACTCAGGAACTCCAGGTCCCAGGTCGAGAATGGCGGTTAGCCGGTCGGCATGGCGATCCAGCGAGAAGGGCGCCCGCGAGTGCGCCGCGTCGTTTCGGAGCTTGCGCAGGGCCGGAATGGCGTCGTAGAGGGGGCGCCGGATGAGACCAACGGCGAGCGCGATGTCCGCTTTGGCGGCGAGAGTGCCGAGAGCCCCTGGATAGCTGAACAGGCTCTTGATCAGACGGGTAGGGATTTCCGGCGGCGCTATGGCGCGGAAAAAGCCAGCGAACTGATCATCGAGAACGTCGGCGGCTACGAGGACCGCTCCCCGGTCGGACTCGTCCCCGAGCGCTCTGAACACGGTCCGGGCGATCGATTCTATCTCTGGGTGGCCGGGGGGAAACATAGACGGCAGGTACGGCAAGCCCCAATGCTACGCTGGTGGGCGTGGGGACGGGAAGCTACCGGGGCGCGCCGCGATTCGTAGACCGTTTAAGCATCGCCCGTCGTCTCCCGACTCTACAGGCGCACCTCACCTCATTTGAATGCGCCTCCCGCTCGCCCTCCTCTCCGTCCTCCTGCTCTCCGGCTGCACCGGGCTCGCCGAAGCCCTCGACGAGGCGTTCCCGACCTACGTCGCCGCCGACGTCGAGTCCGTCACGCTCCTCTCGCTCCCGCCATCGAAGCCGGGCGGCGGGGCCTGGGACCTCAGCGGCGCGGCCGACCCGTTCGTAGTCATCCGAGCTGAGAGCGGCGCCGTGCTATACACTGGGTCCGTGGTCGAGAACGCCGTTCCCAGCCGGTACCCGCTCCCGTGGGCCGTCTCTGGCGTCCGGGTCGGGACCGACGACGTGGTCTGGTTCGAGGTCTACGACGACGACGTGGCCGAGGACGACGTGGTCGCGAGGTACCGCGTCCGGCTCTCCGACATGGGCGGTCTTGCGAAGCCGGCGACGTTCCCGCTCCTCGGGCCGGGCGGACAGCCGATGGCCGAGATCCGCGTCCGCTGGATCGAGACGGCGGGGTAAGTGCCCGGCCGCGAGCCGCCCGGAGGGGTGACAGAGGGTCGGCGCGGGTCGCGCCGACGTTCCCCGTCCACACGGCACCCGACCCATGCCCCAAGACACCGTCGACCGCGAAGCCTCCCAGGCCCGAGTAGCAACAGCGGAGAAAGAGGCTCCTGAGAGCGCAGAAGAGATCCTCAGCCTTCTGTCTGACCTCTCGACCGAGGTCGTCCGTCAGGACGTGGCCTCCGGGCGCCTCTACGGCGTCCGGTCCGAGGAGCACGATCGGCTCGTCGGCCTCGGCGGCCCCCTTCCGGGACAGGCCCTCTAACGCGACACCGAGCATGTATCTCGAAGCTCCCCCGGTCCAGACGAACCGGTCGGTAGCGCCATGGACCGCGGCGAGCAGCTCCAGTCTGATACAACCTCTCGCAGGGCTTCAGTATATGACGTCATACTGGCCAGTAAGCCCCAACAAGGAGGTGAGTGAGTTGCTCGCCCCGGAGATAGAGGCGGTCGAAGTCACCGTCACTCATGGCACGGAAGTCGGTCGGGTACCCGACCACCTCCTCCCGACGGACGAAGCCGTTAGGGAGCGACCCAACCTTTAGGTCCCGTTCGAGCGACTCGTCTTTCATCCCGAGGTACGGGAGCACAAACCCATCGAGGTGCCCGGCCTCACGCTGACCGAAAAGCCCTCCCACGGTCCGGTCCTGCGCCTTACGGAACGTGGCCTCGACCGTCCGTGACATCCGACTGGCCCAGCCATACGGGACGACGCTTCCGTCCCACTGGCCGTGCCCGGCGCTGCAGCAGATGAGTCGGTCGCAGGGGTAGACGTGGGCCGTGAAGTCGGGGTCCCGAGTCGGGTCTAGACAGGACGCCCCGAGGTTGTCGTAGACGCCGCCGTCCGTGAGCACGACCCGCTCGGTCGTCGTCTCGCCCCGCCGCTCGAACGTGTACCGTTTGTGGAGCGCGGGGAGGAACGCCGGGTAAGCCGCGGAGGCCGCGACGGCGGTCGCGACGGTCACCTCCTGTTGGACTGACCCGAACCGCGAGCACGCCGAGGTCCGGCTCCCGAACCGAAACGCCGTCCCCGTCCGGAGCTCCGTCGCGTTAAGGACGACGTCGATTCCAGCGCGTTGGGGGTGACGGACGAGGGCGTCGCCGAACAGGCGGGTCCGCAGGACGGACTCGAACGCCGTGGTCCGACTGGCCCACCGGGGGAGCGGCGGCGTGATCTGGGCGAGGTAGACCGGCGGCCGCGACCGGTTGTCCCGGTTGAGGAGGTCGTGGCCAAGGGCGAGCGCCCGGCGTGCGGCCTGCGCCCCCTTCGCCGCCACGCCGGCTATGAGCGACGTCCCCATGGTCCGGGCGAGGTGGAGAGGGCTGAACGTCGCCCGCGCGAGGTCGACCTGGAGGCCTCGGCGGAGGAGCGACCGGACGCGGGCCTCGAACGACTCGAAGTCGTCGTCGGAGTAGGCGTACATGGCCGCGAGCACGGCCCCGCCCGAGACGGCCGACAGCACGCCGACCTCGTCCAACAGGCCCCGGTCGCGGAGCGCCCGGAGGCACCCGAGGTGGAACGCGATCGCGCGCGAGCCGCCGCCCGAGAGCGCGAGGCCGAAGTTCGGACGACGAGCCGGGGCTGGGGGGCGGTCGACGTGGGCGATCCCGACGTGCCTGTACGTCTCCCCGCGGTACTCCCGCACGTCGTCCCGGTCGAACACGAACGTGCCGAGGAGGGGGCGGGTGTGGGGCGTGCCGAGGATCGAGAGCAGCGACTTCGAGGGGTTGACGGCGCCGTCGGAGAGGATCTTCCCCATCCCCCCGAGGTCGGTCGAACTGGGGACCGGGGCCGAGACCGGGTGCGTGTGCCACATCCCCACGTAGCGGACGCTCCCGCGCGACCACCGCTCACGGGTGAGGTGGGCCTGTTGGGTGCCGACCGTCCCGCACTCGAAGAGGTCCGGCCGAGCGACGCTGTCGGGCGGAGGGCCGTCGACCTCGGTGACCCAGACCACACCGACGGCGTCGTTCCGCTCCCCGAACGAGAGCCCGCCCGTCTCGACCTCCGGGCCTACGGCCTCGCGGCTCCGGGCGACCCACCGCTCCATCTGCTCCCACGCCCGGGCCGACGTGCGGACCTCGTAGCCCCGCCTCGGGTCGTTCGTGACGACGTCGGGGAGGTACGCGAAGTCGGCGGACGACCTCTGTCCGGCATCGACGAGCGCGTGGGGCTGAACGACGACGTGCGCCCACGCCGTGGGGTCAGCGTCTACGTCCGTCTCTGGACCCGATGCCAGGTCCACAGCGGCGGCGTTGAGAAGGAGGGCCGAGAGCGCCGCCGCGTCGGCCGAGGACCCGACGAACGTCGGGCTGGAGCAGCCGGGCTCCGGCTGGAAGAGGTCCTCCTCGGCGGGTGGGGAGTAGAAGGCGTCGGCGACGTGGCGGAGAGAGCGGTCCCGGCAGACGTCGATCTTCGCGCGCCGATACACGTCGGCGGGGCCGCCCGTGTGGTCAGCCCCTGCGACGACGACGAGGCCGTGAGTGGCCTCCCGGTTCACGATCATCGAGACGACGTCGGCGCGCGAGAACGGATCGTCTTTTCGGACCTGTTCGAGCTTGACGCGCACGCCCCGGGACGCCGTGCAGTCGAAGACGACGTCGGCCCCGTCCGTCCAGTCCTCGCCGTCGAGCGCAGTTGTGAGCACGTTGGAGACGAGCGGGACGACCTCGAACGTCGGGTCCGCCCCGCGGACGGCACGGAGCCCGTCGGCCAGCGCCTCCGCCTTCGGCCGCCCGACGTCGGCGTCGACGTACGGTTGGCGGACGAGGACGCCGGGCGTGACGACGGCGCTGTCGCGGAGGACGACGCGGGCGGCGCCGGCCCGGGCGAGGTGGAGCGCGACGTGCCCCCCGAGCGCGCCGCACCCCCACACGGCAACCGTCTTGCCACGGAACGAGCGGAGGGGTGAGGCGTGGTCGCGCCGGGTCACGATCTCGGACCGGTCCTCCAGGACGCGGCACCACGAGACGTCCGCCTTGTCGGCCCAGTCCATCAGGACGGACTCGACCTCCTCTCCGATCTCCCGGAGCCGCTCGTTCTCCTCGTACTTGTTCGCGAGGAGACGGACCCCCTTGACGAAGCCCGGGTCGAGCCGCCACGCCGTCAGGTGCTGGCGGAGGTCCCCCCCGCGGACGCCGCGCATGGGCGTTCCGACGAGGACGTAGAGCGGTGCGCCCTCCTCGATCTGGCGGGCGGCTCCGAGGAGGACCAAGAGGAGCAGCTCGCGCGGGACCCCACGGTCGGCGAGAAGCCGGAGCACGTCGCCCATGCGGCGGGGGTACTCCCACGGCATGGGCTCCGAGAGGAGGAGGACGGCCGCCGCCGGCCCGACGGGCTCGCCTGGGAAGGCGTCGGCCCACCCGACGACGTCGACACGCTCATCGTCGACGACCCGGAGACGACCGAGTCCGGTCCATGTCGACGCTGTGAAGGCCGGGGTGTCCGCGCGGACCACGACGTGGACCCCGTTCCCCGAAGACGAGGTCGTCGGAGGATGGAGCGCGCCACCCACGGGGTCGAGCTGGTCGAGGGCGCCCTGCGCGAGCCACTTCCATAGGCGTTCGACGTACCCGTACATCCCGTCGCCCGGCACCCACTCGACGTCGGGGGCTTGGTACAGGCAGAGGACCCGGGACCACTGGACGTGGGGGTGCCCGGCGAACCGCGTGTGGGTCGTTCCGACCGTCGGGACGACGAACGGGAAGCCTGGCGGGACGAGGATGACGAGCCGTTCGCGGGACCGGAGGGGGAGCCCCGCTTCGACCCGGTCGAGAGAGGACGTGTCGAGGGAGAGGTCGACGCGGAGGTCCCCCTGATCGTTCGTATCGGGCTCGGTCACGACCGTGACGGCGCCGTCGGACGCCGCCTCGATCTCTCGGACCTGGTCGAGCGCTTGAGTCTGACCGTCCGTCATCGGCTCCCGAAGCCGACCTCCTGGGTGGGCGGGGCCGTCGTGCCCCGGGCCTCGCGCACGGCGTCGGCGGCCGTCTTCTTGGGCGTGTCCCGCTCGTCCTGCGTCTGCGTCGTCTCGGCCTCCTCGAGCGTGCAGCCGTCGGCGGCGACACGGAACGAGACCGGGGCGCCGTACTCGTGGGTGCAGACAAAGTGTCCGTCGGCGACGATCTCCTCGTACCGGCGGCGGGCCCTGAGGTGCGGCGGGTTCCTTCCCTTCTCGTCCGAGAACGTCTCGTCACAACTCGCGATGACCCGGCCGTCGTCGCCGAGCGCCTCCTCGAAGTCGTCCAGGATGTCCTGCTTCAGGACGGCCTCGTCGTCTCCTTCTCCCTTCCAGTACATCGCGCTCTTTGAGCAGTGGTGGGGCGCGAGGAGGCCCTCGCAGTCGAGACGGTGCTGGCGCTCCTTCTCCTTCGTCTTGTCGACGACGCGCCGGAGGCTCGGGTAGCTGAGGTCGCCGAGGAGGAGGACGCGGCCCTCCCCCCCGTCGTTCTGCACGGTGAAGTGGAGGGCGAGGCTCGTCTCGTTCCGCTCGCCCGCGCTCCCGTCCTTGAACGGGGCGTGGATGAACGCTTGGAAGGCGTCGCTGTGATCGGTCCCGTCGAGGTCCGTGTAGCACTTGCCCGGGAACGCCCGCCAGCGCTCCGGGAAGTCCTTGTACGTCCCCTCGGAGAAGACGTCGTCGTGACCGATGACGAGGACCCGGTCGCCAGACGGTGTGTCCTCGCCCTCCTCCATCGTCACCTCCCGGCGACGCTCGACCTCCTCCTTGAACGCGCAGGCGTCGTCGCAGAGGTCCTCCTCGTACTCGCGGAAGATGCGTGGGGTGTGCCAGATCTGGCCGATGTCGACGCGGTCCAGAAGGTCGGCGAACCCCCGAATGTGGTCCTTGTCGGGGTGGGTGAGCGCGAACCCCGCGAGGTACGGACGGCCGTCCCGCTTCGGGAGGAGCCGGACGAGCTCGTCGACGATGGGGACGTGGACCTCGTCGTCGTCCTCGGACTTCGAGAGGTGATGGAGGTCGACCTGGAGGACGGCGTCGTCTTTGTCGACGACGACCGTGGTGCTGTCGCCAGTACCGACGGGCCAGAACACGAAGCCGGCGGGAGGAAACTCGTATGCCATAAACAAGGGTTTGGACGGACTGCGCGCCATACCCGCCTTCTCTAGTGGCGTGCGGGACAGCACGCCAGAGAATCGGACACCGACCTGACACCCGAGCGTCACACCGCCTTCACAGATGAGCGCACAGCCTGCGGCACGCTGCAACACCCTTTCGTTTGTTTCGTTTATTGCGGTGACCGTGTATGCCTCCACCATGAGCGACCCGACCGTCTTCGACCCCCACGGCCTCTCCCGCCGTGACCTCGCCGCGCTCCACGCTCACCGGGCCGCGCTTGCGGACGCCGCCGGCGAGCACGCGGGAGCCGGGCTGGCCGTCCGCGTAGGCGACGGCGACGTAGTCGACCTCCCCCCCGCCCTCGCACGCGTCGTGGCCGCGGCGCTGGCAGACGTGGCCGACGGTCACGCCGTCGAGGTCCGGACCGTCGCCGAGGAGCTCACGACGCAGGGGGCGGCCGACCTCCTCGGCGTCTCGCGGCCGTTCGTGGTCAAGCTCGTCGACGGGGGCGAACTCCCGGCCCGGCGGGTGGGGACGCACCGGCGGCTCCGGCGTGGCGACGTGCTCGCGTACCGGGAGCGGATGCGGGCGGCGACGGCCGACGCGCTCCAAGAGCTCACGGACCAGGCGCAGGAGTTGGGGTTGGGGTACGGAGCCGAGCCGGACGCGTAGGCTCCGACAGACCCGCGTCACAATAGAGGCGTAGCTGACCCCCACCTCCGGGACGTCCTCCTCCGGCTCGCCGGACGGGGTGTTCGTCGCGTAGCGATCCACCGAACCGATGCCACCCGACGCCCCCACCCCGTCCGACGAGCCCGAGTCGCACGAGGAGCCCTCCTCGAACGACGCCGCTTCTGGGGACAGCGAGACCGCGCCCACTTCGGACCCGGAACCGGTCGGGTCCGTCGTCAAACGTACCGCGCTAGACCTCGGGCCGCTGTTCGCGATGGGTCAGGCCACGACGGTCTCCCGGATGCTCGCCGACGCCGACCGGATCGGGGCCTCGGTCCGGGCGCTGACCGCCCAGACCTCGGCGGCGCTCGCGCCGCTCTCCGGCCTCGACGTGGCCCTGTCGTCCCAGATGGCGGGGATTCACAGGGAGTGGTCGTCCACGGTCGCCAGGGTGACGGAGTCCTTCCGCCTTGCCACCGCGGCGGTGCCCGCGGTGGCCCCCTTCGCGTCGGCGTTCGACTCCCCGGTGTTCTCGGCGGCCGTCGCTAGCCCGGCGCTGGTCGGGTTGGGGAAGGCGTACGGGGGCGTGCTCTCCGACCTCGAACGGACGACGAGCACCCTGCTCCGAGAGGCCGCCCTCGTGCCCCCGGTTCTGACAGCGATGCAGGAGACCGTACGGGCAGCAGTGGAGGGCGCGCAACGGGCGTCGCTCGGCTTTCGGTCCGACGTGCTCCCCACCGTCCGGGCCGCGCAGGCGTGGCGGGACGACTTGTCGACCGTGCTGTCCGTGACCGCGCTGCGGTCCGCATCCGACACGGCCCGGGTGGTTCGGTCGTTCGAGCGGTTCGCGACGGCTCCGCCGCTGCTCGCCGAGCTGTCGAAGCTCGCAGGGGCGTACGGTCCGGACGGCTTCGGCGACGCGCTGGCCTCGGAGTTCCCGGCGGCCGTCCGACGCGTCGCCGTCGCGCCGCCGGTAGACGCCGATAGTGCTGACGCCGTGAGCGCCGTGGTCGCGTTCGCGGTGGCCTGGGTCCAGGCGGCCGCCGTCAGGGTGGAAAGAGCCCTGCCGCCCGTCGAGTGGATGACGCTGGTGCTCGGCATTGTGGGGCTGTGGATGAGCTACGACGCGCGTGTCTCGTCGTCGGCCGACGCGCGGCGGATCGTCGAGGCCGTCGAGTCGCAGACGGAAACCATCCGGGAGCTCGGCCTCCCGAAACCGCCCGGGTCGACGCACGTGGTCGTCGAGACAGCGAACATCCACGCGCGCCCGGAGGCGACCTCCGCTCACGTCGGCGTCGCGTATCCGAACCAGGGCGTCCGCGTCGAGGCCATCGATGCCCCGTGGTGTCGGGTCGTCTTCTTCGACCGGGTGACCGGGCAGACCCGGGTCGGGTGGGTTGAGGTCGGCGCCGTCCGCGCGATCGACGGGGGGCCTACGGCCGAGACCCCAGGCGAGGCCGGCCCGTAAGCGAGCCGTACTGGAGGCGCGGGGTGCCCGACCTGTTCAGCGCCTGGGCGGTCAGCCCGTCTAGGTCGTCGATCAGAGCGAGCAGGGCGTCCGCGCTCCGGTTGGTCGCGTGGGCGAGGCGGTCGAGGTGCGCTTGGGACTCGGCCTGGGCGAAGGTGGGGAGCACCGTGCTGTGCTACCAGACACGGTCGCCGGCGAGCGTGTCGGGCCACCACGTGGGGGTGTAGCGGTCGTCGCCGTCGCGGAGGCTGGCAAACAAGAGGAGGAGGTCCGCTTGGCCCAACTCGTCGTCGGTGAACAGGCTGCCCCGTTGCTGACGGACGTAGGGGACGCGCTGGCGGAGGACGTCGTCGTAGATGCCGGGTTGGAGCGAGGGGAAATCGCGGACCGACCGACGGCGCCCCCCCGTCTCGAAGTCGAGCGGCGTGTACGGAACGGCCGTGATGGCCCGGACGCCCTCGAAGTCGTCGGCGCGGACGAAGGCGGCGGTCGCCGCCCGAACGACGTCGGGGACGACGGCCCGGTAGACCTCGCGCTGGTAGTTCGCGATCCGCTCGCCGTCTGCGAGCTGCCCACCCTCCTGGACGTAGCGGAAGAGGCCCGAGAGCAAGCGACGGACGACCCCGTGCCCTCGCTCCCCAATCCGGGCGCGGGCGAGCTCGGCGAGGACGCCTTCCACTTCGTGGACCGCGTCCCCGAGCCCCTCGACGGCGGAGAGGGTCGCCGCTCGGATCTCGTCCGTGGGGATGCGGCCGCGAGCGTCCGACGTCAGCGTCGGTGCAAACGCGGAGAGCCCGTCGGCGAGCCGGTCGACGTAGTCCTCCGCAGCGCGGACGGCGTCGGGGCGGGCAGCAGCGAGCGCTGTGAGCGCGCGGGCTCGGACGCCGTGGGTCCCCGTGTTTGGCCCGTCGTCCAGGAAGCCGGGCCGCCCCCCGACGGGCGGGGCGACGTGGAGGGGTTGGTCGTGCGCCCACCGGGCGATCTCCTCGACCTTCTCGGCGCGCCGGGTGGGGTCGGTGAGGTCGATGTAGATCCGGCCGCCGTAGAACGTCGGCGTACAGGCGGTCCCGTCGTCGGCGTACTCCGTGACGGCGACGGCGTACTTCGGGAGGGGGCCGCCGGCGTCGTCGCCGCCGCCCTGGCGGTACAGTTCGGGCGTGAGGATCTGGGCCTCCGTCCCGGCCCCGCCCGTGCGCCCGTCCGCCTTCCGGGCGTACTCGGCGTCGCTGACAATGAGGACCTTGTCGGCCGCGACGATCTCGGACTCCATGAAGTGGAAGGGGTCCTCTCCGGTCCGGAGGTGCCACTGGTCGAGGCGGACGTCGAGGTCCCACGCGGACCGGAGCTCGCCGGCGAGGTCGCGGACGCGGTCCTTGTACGCCGGGGTCGTCCAGCTGTACGAGACGAAGAGGCGGGGCGGAGCGTCGGGGGTCTCGCTCATGGGGTGGGAAGTCCGTGATCGGCTATGGGAGCAGGTCGCGAACCGGCGGCGGTGGGGAAGCGAACCCGTCGCACCGGGGTCGGACTGGGGACCCTGGTTCCGCGGAAGGTTGGCTCAGAGGGTGGCGGTCGCTATAATACGTTCGCGTCCTCGGACGATATAGTAGAAACACCCGCCCCAGCCCTCATGAGCCTCACCCTGACCCCGAACGAGGCCGCCTTCACGGCCGGCCGCGACGTCGACGACGTACAGCGGGCCGTCGACAGCGGCGTCGTCGAGAAGCGGACCCGGACCGTCCGGGGCCGGACCCGCCGGGTGTTCGGGCGCTCGGAGCTCCGGTTCTTCCGGGTCGTCGCCGGCGTCGAGGACGACCTGACCCCGAAGGGGCGGCGGAAGCTCTACGAGGCCATCCTGCGCCCCCGCGGGAGCCGGGTCTCTGTGGGCCCGTTCGAGGTCGACCTCGCCGACGTCGACCGCCAGATCGAGGGGCGGCTCGGCGAGCTCCAGCGGATCAAGCGGAGCGTCCGGACCGGTCCCGACGGGGAGCCGGTCCTGAGGGGGACCGCGGTGCCGGTCCAC
>CAXRFJ010000599.1:0-6417 GCA_964229475.1 Rubrivirga sp. | reverse complement strand
GGTGCCGAGGACGGGGCGGACCGACGAGGTCCAGAGCGAGCGCTCGGCCCAGGCGAGGAGCGAGTCGCGCGGCGGCGGCGGGGCCTCGTAGAAGGCGAGCCAGAGGAGGCTCCCGGCGCGGTCGACCGGGCGGAGGTAGGCGTCGGCCTGGGTCGCGGCGGCCTCGGTCTCGCGGAGGTCGGCGGCGAGCTGGCGGAGGTAGGCCCGCTCGGTCCCGGCGTCCTGCCGCCCCTGCCACCACGCGCCGACGCCGAGCGCGACGAGGACGCCGGTGACGACGACCAGGAACTCGGCGCCGAACCACTTGACGCCGCCCCGCCAGTCCCACCGCCTCGGGCCCGAGGCGGGCGGGGTCGGGGGCTCGGGCGCGGTCATGCGCCGAAGCTACGGGCGCCGATGAACGGATGGCCGCTCAACCGCGAAGGGCTGAGGGCATGGGGGCGGAACGGAGCGAACGTAGCGCCGAGGCATGAACGAGCCGAGAGCGCGGGCGCCCTTCGTTGGCTTGCAGCGGCGGGTTATGTGGCTTGGGCGCGGGCGTCATTCACGCGGCGCTTGTTTAAGACCCAGTCGCGCATGAGGTCAAGAAGCAGTTTTGTGGCCTCATTGAAGACAAAAGTGGCTTCTTCGAAGTCTTCGGCGCTCACAAAAGCATCGTGCGGTTCAAACGGCATCAAGAACTGCAGGCGCCCGCCATCGGCTAGGCGGGACGAGTTGTAGAAGTGCTTATGGGAGAAGTGAACGAAGCCAGAGGTCTCGTCGTAAACGTTCTTCACCCACGGATGATGCTCGGTCAACTTGCTGGCGAGGTACCAGTCTCTCATTCGCTCCCCGTCCCGGTCCTTCATCTTGTCAATTCGCTCTCCCTTGACTACCACCTCAATGGCAAAGTCGTGCGGATTGTCTACTAGGCTCGAAGCGTAAAACCTGAGCGCGTTGTCGAGTTGGAAGCGGACGAGGGGCGCAGCACAGGTGTAATTCCGTTTCTCGATCAGGTCGCTGAAGCCGCTTGTGAGCATCAGCGAGCGGTGGAGCACAGCCTGCGCTAAGAGATCCAGGCCGTAGATGCCGTTGTCATCGGCCTCCATGATGGCCCGGTACATCGCAGCATGGACCTCTGGATAGCTCCGTAAGACCTCGACATTTTGCGCGAGCACGTCACTCATCGAGCGAGATGGTTAGAGCCACATAAGCCGTGATTCGGCGGCGGGGCCGATCACTCCATCGAGTGATCCGTCACCAGATCTGATGACAGTCACCGAATGTAGTGACGCGCCGCATCCCGCGACCGACCGCGAGCCGGCGCGTCGCCCCCGGCCCTACTCCCCCACCCCGCGCCCGATCCGCTCCCAGCGCGGGCGCCCCGCCGCGTCGTCCCACGAGAAGTACACCCCGACGGCCTTCCCGATGACGTGGTCGAACGGGACGAACCCCCACGTCCGGCTGTCGGCCGAGTCGTCGCGGCTGTCGCCGAGGACGAAGTAGTAGTCCTGCCCGAACGTGTACGTCTCCGCCGGGCGGCCGTCCACCACGAACCCCGTCGCCGTCCGCTCGACGGTGTGGCCCTCGAACCGCTCGATGACCGTCCGCACGACGGGCCACGAGGCGTCGTCGAGGCGGACCGTCTGGCCGGCGGCCGGCACCACGATCGGGCCGTACTCGTCGAGGCTGAACCGGCTCGCGGCCGGGAACGCCGCGCTCCCGTCGCCGCCGGGGCGGACGTACGGCCGGAGGCCCTCGACGCCCGCCGAGAACCCGAGCCGCTCGGCCTGGCGCGCCGTCGCCGAGGCCACCCAGCGGCCCGGCCCCGCGCGCTGGACCCGGCCCGCCAGCCCGAGCGCCGCGAGCGAGTCGGCCGGCGGGACCCGCCCCTCGAAGGCCCAGAGGCGCCGGCCGCGGCGCGGCGCCGGGACGGCCTCACCGCCCACGTACGCCGTCTTGTCGCGGATCGAGAGCGTGTCGCCCGGGAGCCCCACCACGCGCTTGATGTAGGGCGTCCGCCGCTCGACGTCGGGGTCGAGGCTCGGCGGGTAGTTGAACACGACGACGTCGCCGCGGTCGGGGTCGTCGAGGCCCGGGAGCCGCTCGCCGAGCACGCGCGGGCCGTAGTGGAGCTTCGAGATGAGCACGAAGTCGCCGACGAGGAGCGTGTCCTCCATCGACGTCGACGGGATCCGGTAGGCCGCGAACCCGAGCACGCGGAGGACGAGCGCGAACAGGACGGCCCCGCCGATCACGCGGGCCCACGAGCCGAGCGCGGCGGCGCTCGTCCGCGGCGGGGCGCTGGCGGCGGGCCCGGGCGTCGGCCGCTCCGCCGGGCCGGCCGGGTCGGTCGTCTCCCCGAGGCGGTCCGCCTCGGGGGCCCGGGGCGCGTCGTCGGGCGGCGGCGCCACTACGGGATGGGCCGGAAGAAGCGCGTCGGCCGCACGAACGGGAACTCGCCCTTGAACGAGAGGAACGTGAACACGGCCTTCCCGATGAGGTGCGAGTGCGGCACGAAGCCCCAGTAGCGGCTGTCGACCGAGTTGTCGCGCGCGTCGCCCATCGCCATGTAGTAGTCCTGCGCGAACGTGTACGTCGTGGCCGGCGCGCCGTCGAGGAGGATCCCGCCGTCGGGCCCGCGCTCGAGGCGGTGGCCCTCGTGGCGGGCGATGGCCTCGCCGTAGATCGGGAGCGTCTCGTCGGTGAGCGGGATCGTCATGCCCGCCGCCGGGACCACGCGCGGCGCCACGTGGTCCGGGTTGGCGCCGTAGGTCTGGTCCACGACGTCCTCGCGCAGGATGAACGGCTCGACGCGGTCGACGAGCGGGTCCGCCGTGAGGGCCTCGACCTCGGGCGGCGTGGCGAACACGTCGAACGCGCGGCCGCCGCCCTCCGCCTGCCGGTCGCTGCCGACGAGCAGCTCGATCCCCATCTCCTCGAGCTGGCGGACGTTGGGCCGGGCGTCGCCGCGGGCGTAGGCCGTCCAGCGCTGCTTCATGGTCGGCGCCAGCGGCATCGGCGTGCCGTTGACGTGGAGCACCTTGTCGAAGACCGCGAGCGTGTCGCCGGGCAGCGCCACGAGCCGCTTGATGTAGGGCGCCCGTCGCTCGATGGGGACCGTCGACGGGATCGTCCCCCGCTCGACGTCGACCGACGCCGGGTAGTTGAACACGACGACGTCGCCGCGCTCGGGCTCGGTGAAGCCGGGCAGGCGGACCTGGGGGAAGCGGAGGCCCGGCAGGTAGATCTGCGTCACCGGCACCCCGATCGTCTCCGGCGTCCGCGGCCCCCAGTGGAGCTTCGACACGATGAGGAAGTCGCCCACGAGGAGCGTGTCCTCCATCGACTCCGACGGGATCCGGTACGGCTCGCCGACGAAGGCCCGGAGGATGAGGATCGCGGCGATGGCCTTGACCCAGTACCACACGTTCTCGCGGAACGTCGGCTTGCGGGGGGCCTCACCGCGTCGGGCGCTGCGGGACGAACGGGAGCGGCTGGGCGTCGGCACGGGCTGGGGGGAAACCGGGAAGCTAGGCGTGGCGCGGAGTACGTGGGGCGAGGGCGGTGTTGCAGCCGGCGCACCGTGTGCCCCTACGCTCTACGCTCCAGGCCCTACCGATGGATGATCCACCGGTCGGTGGGCGGCTGGCGGCTCCACCGCGGCGGGCGGACCTCGACGGTGAAGTGCTCGACGCCGTTGTAGCCGGTCCGGAACCACGCCTGGCGCTCGTACGAGTGGTAGTAGTCGAGCCAGGGGTCGGGCCGGCGGGCGGCGTCGAGGCGGGCCGAGAGGTCGGCCTTGATCGGGCGGAGGAGCTCGGCGTAGCGCTCGTCGGAGGCCACGAGGAGCCCGTGCCCGAACGGGCCGTCCACGTCGAGGGCCAGCAGCGGGATCGAGTCGTTGACGACGAACCAGTACTCGAACTGGACGAACTCGGAGCCGCCGTAGCCGTGGCGCTCCTGGGCGTCGCCGTTGCGCGTCGGGTCGCCGAAGGCGGCCTGGAGGCGGCCCCGGAGGACGTCCGTCGCCGCCGTGTCGACGAGGAGCCGCGGGCCGGGCACCGCCGCCTGCCAGTACGTCTCGCCGAACTGCTCGACGAAGCTCTGCTGCGCGCCGGGCTCGACCTTCCGCCACCGGAGCGCCGCCAGCTGGGCCACGCGGATGAGGCTGTCGGCCTTGGCGTCCTCGGCGCGCTGGACGCTGTCGCGCGCGGCCTGCCGCGCGGCCTCGACGGCGAGGAACGCCCGCGTCCAGCGGTCGAGCTCGCCCAGCTCGGCGAGCGGCCGGGCCGGGCGCCGCGGCCCGCGCTCGGCCACCACCTCCGCCGCCCGCGCCGCCTTCCGCTGCTGCCGCAGCACCTGCACGACGCCCTGGGCCGCAGAGGGATGCGGGATCAGGGATGCAAGCGCGATGAGCACGAGCGCGACGCCGCGCCCGAGACTCATCCATCCCTCCATGGCCCCTCCCCCGTGCCCTCTCATTCCATCGAGAGGACGGCGAGGAACGCCTCCTGGGGCACCTCCACCGCGCCGACCTGCTTCATCCGCTTCTTCCCCTCCTTCTGCTTCTCGAGGAGCTTCCGCTTCCGGCTGATGTCGCCGCCGTAGCACTTGGCCGTGACGTCCTTGCGGAGCGCCTTGACCGTCTCGCGCGCGATGACCTTGTTGCCGAGGGCGGCCTGGATGGCCACGTCGAACAGCTGCCGCGGGATGAGCTCGCGGAGCTTCTGCGACAGCTTCCGCCCCATGTCGTACGCCTTCTCGCGGTGGACGATGGTCGAGAGCGCGTCGACCGTGTCGCCGTTGAGCATCACGTCGAGCTTGACCAGCTTCGACGGCCGCTCGTCGATGAACTCGTAGTCGAACGAGGCGTAGCCGCGGCTGACCGACTTGAGCTTGTCGTAGAAGTCGAAGACGATCTCCGCCAGCGGCAGCTCGTACTTCAGGTTGACGCGGTCGGTGGTCAGGTACTCCTGCGTGACGTACGTCCCGCGGCGGTCCTGGCAGAGCCCCATCAGCGCGCCGACGTACTCCGTGGGCGTGATGATCTCGGCCTTGACGTAGGGCTCGCGGATCTCGTGGATCGAGCCCGGGTCCGGCATGTCGGACGGGTTCTCGACCTCGATCTGGGTCCGGTCCGTGAGCTCGACGGTGTACCGCACGTTCGGCATCGTCGTCACGATGTCGAGGCCGAACTCTCGGTCGAGCCGCTCCTGGACGACCTCCATGTGGAGCATCCCCAGGAAGCCGACGCGGAAGCCGAAGCCGAGCGCGGCGCTCGTCTCGGGCTCGTAGGTCAGGGCGGCGTCGTTGAGCTGGAGCTTCTCGAGGGCGGCGCGGAGGTCCTCGAAGTCGTTGGAGTCGGTCGGGTAGATGCCCGAGAACACCATCGGCTTGACGTCGCGGTAGCCGGGGAGCTGCGCGGCGGCGCCGCCGCGCTGGTGCGTCACGGTGTCGCCGACCTTCGTGTCGGCCACGTCCTTGACCGAGCCGATGAGGTAGCCGACCTCGCCCGGGCCGAGCTCCTTGACCGGCGCCATCTTGAGCTTGAGGTGCCCGATCTCCTCCGCGTTGTAGCGGGCGTCGGTCGCCATGAACTCGATGGCGTCGCCCTTGCGGAGGGTCCCCTCCTTGACGCGGACGTAGACGACGGACCCGCGGTACGTGTCGAACGTCGAGTCGAAGATGAGCGCTTGGAGCGGGGCCTCGGGGTCGCCCTCGGGCGCCGGCACGCGCTCGACGATCCGCTCCAGCACCTTGTCGACGCCGACGCCGGTCTTGGCGCTCACGTGGAGCACGTCGTCGGGGTCGCCGCCGATGAGGTCGGTGATCGACTGGGCCACGAGCTCGGGCTGGGCGCTCGGCAGGTCGACCTTGTTGAGGACCGGGATGATCTCGAGGTCCTGGCCGATGGCCATGTAGAGGTTCGAGATCGTCTGTGCCTCGATCCCCTGGGCGGCGTCGACGACGAGGATGGCGCCCTCGCAGGCGTTCAGCGCGCGGCTGACCTCGTACGTGAAGTCGACGTGGCCGGGCGTGTCGCTCAGGTTGAGCACGTAGTCCTGCCCGTCCGGCGCCTTGTAGCCCATCCGGATCGCGTGGCTCTTGATCGTGATGCCGCGCTCGCGCTCGAGGTCCATCGAGTCGAGGACCTGCGCCTGCATCTCGCGCTGGGTGAGCGTGCCCGTGGCCTCGAGGAGCCGGTCGGCCAGGGTGGACTTCCCGTGGTCGATGTGGGCGATGATGCAGAAGTTGCGGATGCGGCTCTGATCCACGGGCGGGCGGTCGCGGTGCGGCGGGGGCGTCGATTTCGGTCAACGCCGAAACTAGCGCCCGCCGTGCCGCCGCCCTCCGAAATCCGCGTGAGCGTGCGCCCGGCCCCGGCCCGGCCCGCCTCGGCGGCGCGCCCGAGGCGGGCCGGCGCGACGGGACCGG
>CAXRFJ010000598.1:0-5819 GCA_964229475.1 Rubrivirga sp. | reverse complement strand
GCGTCCGAGGGGAGCGCCTCCATGCCGGCCTCGGTCACCTCGACGGCCGCGTCCTCCTCGTCCTCGATCACGACGCGCGCCACGTCGGCGATCGCGTCGTGGTCCTTGAGCCGGAGCACCCGGACGCCCTGCGTGTTGCGGCCGTACGTCGAGATGTCCGAGACGGCCATCCGGATCATGATGCCGGCCTCCGTCGCGATCATCAGCTGGTCGTCGTCGAGCACGCTCTTGAGCGCGACGAGCGGGCCGGTCTTGGCCGTCGTCTTCTGGGCGAGGACGCCCTTGCCGCCGCGGCTCTGGAGGCGGAACGTGTAGTTCGAGATCGTCTCGCCCTGGTCGTCGAGCCGCTCGACCGGCGTCCGCTTGCCGTAGCCGTTCTGCGAGATCGTGAGCACCTGCGCGCCGTCGCGGCGGACGGCGATCATCCCGACGATCTGCTCGCCGTCGGGCAGCTTCATCCCGCGCACGCCGCGGCTCTTGCGGCCCATCGCCCGGACGTCCGACTCGTGGAACCGGATCGCCTGGCCCTCCGACGAGCCCAGCAGGATCTCCGTGTCGCCGTCGGTGAGGTGCGCCTCGATGAGCTGGTCGCCGTCGACGATGTCGATCGCGATGATGCCCGTCACGAGCGGCCGGCGGAACGCCGCCAGCGCCGTCTTCTTGACGAGGCCCTCCTTCGTCGCCATCAGCACGAAGTGGCTCTCGAGGAACGCCTCGTCGCGGAAGTCCTCCTTCTTGAGCGCCAGCACCGCGCGCACGCGGTCCTCGGCGTCGATCTGGATGAGGTTCCGGATCGAGCGGCCCTTCGCCGTCCGGCTGCCCTCCGGGACGTTGTAGACGCGGAGCCAGTAGCACTGGCCGTGGTCGGTGAAGAAGAGGAGGTAGTCGTGGGCGCCGGCCGTGAACAGGTGCTCGACGAAGTCCTCGTCGCGCGTGCCCGTCCCGCGGTGGCCCGTCCCGCCGCGGTTCTGCGCCCGGTACTCGTCGATCGGCGTCCGCTTGACGAGGCCCTGGTTCGTGATCGTGACCACGACGTGCTCGTCCTCGATGAGGTCCTCGAGGTCGATGTCGCCGCCGCCCATGATGTCGATCTCCGTGCGCCGCGGGTCGGCGTACTTCTCGGCGACCTCGCGGAGCTCGTCGGCGATGATCTGCATCCGGAGGTCGCGGCTCGCCAGGATCCCCTGGAGCCGCTCGACCTCCTGGAGAATGTCGCGGTACTCGGCCGCGATCTTGTCGCGCTCGAGGCCCGTCAGGCGGCTCAGGCGGAGCGCGAGGATCGCGTCGGCCTGCGCGGCGCTGAGCCACGGCTGCGGCTGGAAGTCCTCGCGCGTGAGCGCATAGCCCGTCGCCTCGCGCTCGCCCGTGATCTCGACGGGCGACCGCTCCGGCAGCCCGAGCCGGTCGCGCTGCTCGGCCGTGAGCCGCTGCGGGTAGACGCCCCGCATGAGGTTGATCCGGGCCGCGTCGGTGTCCTCCGAGTGGCGGATGATCGAGATGACCGCGTCGAGGTGGTCGAGCGCGACCGTCAGGCCCTCCAGGATGTGCGCCCGCTCCTCGGCCTTGCGGAGTTCGAACTCGGTCCGCCGGACGACGATCTCGTGGCGGTGGGCCACGTAGTGCTCGATGAGCTCCTTGAGCCCGAGCGTCTTCGGCCGGCCGTTGACGAGGGCGACCGTGTTGACGCCGAACGTCTGCTGGAGCTGGCTGTACTTGAAGAGCTGGTTCTTCGTGACCTCCGGGACCGCGTCGCGGCGGAGCTCCATCACGATCCGCATGCCCTCGCGGTCCGACTCGTCGCGGAGGTCGGAGATGCCCTCGACCTTCTTGTCGCGGACCGCGTGCGCGATCTTCTCGATCAGCGTCGACTTGTTGACCTGGTACGGGATCTCGGTCACGACGAGCGCGATCCGGTCGCCGCGGAGCTCCTCCTCGTGGATCTTCGCCCGCATGACCACGCGCCCGCGGCCGGTCCGGTACGCCTCGCGCACGCCGCCGACGCCGTAGATCACGCCGCCCGTCGGGAAGTCCGGCGCCGGGATGTGCTCCATGAGCCCGTCGAGGTCGATCTCCGGGTTCTCGATGTAGGCGACGATCCCGTCGACCAGCTCGCCGAGGTTGTGCGGCGGGATGTTCGTCGCCATCCCGACCGCGATGCCGGAGGCGCCGTTGAGGAGCAGGTTCGGGAGCGCCGCGGGGAGCACGCTCGGCTCCTCCAGCGACCCGTCGAAGTTGGGCGTGTAGTCGACGGTCTCCTTGTCGAGGTCCCGGAGCAGCTCCTCCGAGAGCCGCGTCAGGCGGGCCTCGGTGTACCGCATGGCCGCCGCCGAGTCGCCGTCGATCGAGCCGAAGTTGCCCTGCCCGTCGACGAGCGGGCCGCGGACGTTGAAGTCCTGGGCCATCCGGACGAGCGCGTCGTAGACCGACTGGTCGCCGTGGGGGTGGTACTTGCCGAGGACCTCGCCGACGATGCGGGCGCTCTTCTTGTGGGCGCGGCCGGCGGCCAGCCCGAGCTCCTGCATCCCGTAGAGCACGCGCCGCTGGACCGGCTTGAGCCCGTCGCGGACGTCGGGCAGCGCCCGGCTCACGATCACCGACATCGAGTAGTCGATGTAGGAGGACTTCATCTCCTCCTCGATGTTGATCGGGATGATGCGAGACGCGCTGTCGGGGATCTCAGCCATGGGGCGAAAACGGGGCGGGGGGATCTCGGCGAAGATACCGACGCCCGGCGACGCCGGCCTGTCACAGGGCGCCCTCCGAGCCCTCTCCGCCCGGACTTCGACGGGGCCTCACGGGCGCCCGTTCGGGAAATCCCCCAGCCGAGATCCGCCCCGGCCGGCCGCGCCGGGCCGGGGAGCGGTGGTACCCTCCCGGATCCCTTCTCCCGCTGCTATGGATTCCGCCCCCTCGGACGGCGCCATCGTCCGCATCCTCATCGTCGACGACCACCCCATCGTGCGCCAGGGCCTCGAGCGGCTCATCGAGCGCGAGCCCGACCTCGAGATCGTCGCCGAGGCGGCCACGGCCGACGAGACCCTCCAGATCGTCGACTCGCAGGCGATCGACTTCGTCGTGCTCGACATCGGGCTCAAGCAGGGGTCTGGCCTCGACGTGATCGGCCAGATCCGCGCCCGCCGCGACGACCTCCCCATCCTCGTCCTCTCGATGCACCAGGAGCGGTTCTACGCCGAGCGCGTGCTCCGCAACGGGGCCCAGGGCTACGTCATGAAGCAGGGCGACCCCGGCGAGATCATCCCGGCCATCCGGCGGATCCTCTCCGGCGACCTCTACCTCAGCCCGGCCCTCGCCGACGAGCTCGTGCGTCGGGCCGTCGAGGGCCCCGACGAGAGCCGCCCGCCGGCCGAGCAGCTCTCCGACCGCGAGGCCGAGGTGGTCCGCCTCATCGGCGGCGGGTTCTCGACGCGCGAGATCGCCGCGGAGCTGAACCTCTCGGTCAAGACCATCGAGAGCTACCGCGCCAACGTCAAGCGGAAGCTCGGCCTCCGCAGCGGCGCCGAGCTGGCCCGCTTCGCCTACGACTGGACGAGCCGCTCGATGGGCGTCACGGCGGGGTAGGGGCTCCGCCTCGGCGTCGGAGCGGGCGGCCCCGGCCGCAGGGCGGTCCCGGCCGCGGTCCCGGCAGAGGGATCGAGGCGGGCGGTGTTGAAGTCCCGCGCGGACCGGCCGATACGCCGGGCGAACCCCCTGCACCGCCATGCGCCGTCTGTCCGGCCTCCTCCTCGTCCTCGCCGCCGTCGCGGCGCCCGCGTCCGCCCAGCAGCGGTTCGTCCAGGCCTGCGCCGCCTCGCCCGAGGTCAACCAGATCGAGGGCCTCGACGGGGCCGCCCTCTGCGACTGCGTCGCCCAGCGGACGCTCGCCCGCGGGGTCGCGGCGGCCGACCTCGACCGGAGCATCGACTACTCGGCCGACGCGCTCGCCACGGCGCCGGACGCGATCCGCACCGTGGCCGAGGTCGCCATGGAGTCGACCGTGACGTGCGCGCTGGCGATGGAGGCCGGCCGCGACGCGATGGCGGCCGGCCTGGCGGCGTGCGCGGCCGCGGCCGAGCCGGCGGCCGGCGCCGCGACCGGCGCGCCCGAGCCGCAGCCCGCCCCCGGCCCGGCGCCGACGGTCTACTCGGGCCTCCGCACGGGCGACGGGACCGGGACCGTCCGCGTCGAGGCCGAGGGGAAGGGCGGCGCCATCCGCATCGTCGGCGAGTAGGCGGCGGGCCGCTCGCGGGGCCGCGGAGATTTAGCAGGGCCGCCGCGCGGGTCGCGCGGGGCGGGGCGTAGGTTGGACCCGCCGCGACGGTCGCGGCGTCCCCTCCGCCCGCCTCCTCTGCCCGCCCCATGCCCCGGTCCACGCCCCGCCGTACGAAGATCGTCTGCACGCTCGGCCCGGCCGTCGCCTCCCGCGAGGGCGTCCGCGCCCTGATCGGGGCGGGGATGGACGTGGCCCGCCTCAACTTCTCGCACGGCTCGCACGACGACCACCGCGAGATGATGGGGATCGTCCGCGACGAGGCGAAGGCCGCCGGCCGCGTCGTCCCGATCCTCCAGGACCTCCAGGGGCCGAAGATCCGGCTGGGCAAGGTGAAGGACGGCGGCGTGCTCATCCACAAGGGCGCCGCGCTCGTGCTCACCAGCGAGCGGATGGACGAGGGGACCGCCGAGCGGTGCTACGTCAGCTACGACGCGCTCGCCGAGGAGGTCTCCGAGGGCAACCGGATCCTCCTCGACGACGGCCACCTCGAACTCGTCGTGACCGGCGTCGACGGGGCCGACGTCCACACCGAGGTCGTCGTGGGCGGCCCGCTGCGGAGCCGGAAGGGCGTCAACCTCCCGAAGCTCAAGACGGCCCGGCCGTCGCTCACCGACAAGGACCTCGAGGACCTCGCCTTCGGGCTCGACCACGACGTCGACGTCATCGCCCTCTCGTTCGTCCGCTCCGGGACCGACGTCGAGGACATCAACCGGCGCATCCGGGCGGCGGGCAAGGACACCCCGGTGATCTCGAAGATCGAGAAGCCCGAGGCCGTCGACGACTTCGAGGCCATCCTCGCGGCCACGGCCGGCGTCATGGTGGCCCGCGGCGACCTCGGCATCGAGATCCCCATGCAGGAGGTCCCGATCGTCCAGAAGCACCTGATCCGGGCGTGCCTGGAGGCGGCCAAGCCGGTCATCACGGCGACCCAGATGCTCGAGTCGATGATCGAGAACCCGCGCCCGACGCGGGCCGAGGCCACCGACGTGGCCAACGCCGTGCTCGACGGCTCCGACGCGGTCATGCTCTCGGGCGAGACGGCGGCCGGGAAGTACCCCATCGAGGCCGTCCGGATCATGGACGAGATCGTCCGCTCGGCGGAGGCCAACCGCCGCGTGCTCGGCGGGCGCCAGGCCATGGAGGCCGTCTCCGACGCCGCGCAGCCCGTGACCGACGCCATCTCCTACACGGCCGTCCGGCTGGCCGAGGAGACGCAGGCCGAGGCGATCTGCTGCCTCACGCACTCCGGCTCGACGGCCCGCGCCATCGCCAGCCACCGGCCGGGCGTCCCGATCTACGCCTTCACCGACGACGCGGCGGCGCTCGGGCGGATCGCGCTCACGTGGGGCGTCGAGCCCATCGCCATCGAGTTCCAGGAGCACACCGACGACGGCATCCGGACCGTCCACGAGCAGCTCCTCGCCCGGGGCGACTACGACCCGGGCGCCCGGGTCGTCATCACGGCCGGCCTCCCGCTGCCCGCCATGGGCTTGACCAACATGGTCCACGTGTCGTCGCTCGGCGAGGACTGGGTCTAGAGAACGGGGCG
>CAXRFJ010000597.1:0-11873 GCA_964229475.1 Rubrivirga sp. | reverse complement strand
TTCGGCGACGGCGAGACGCTCGACCCGGACGCCCTCGCGGCGGCGCCGGACGAGGACCTGCGGGCCTGCGGCCTGTCGCGGGCCAAGACGGCCGCCGCCCGCGACCTCGTCGCCCGCCACCGCGCCGGGACGCTCCCGAGCCGCGCCGACCTCCTCGGCATGAGCGACGACGAGGTGGTCCGCCGGCTCACCGAGGTCCGCGGGGTCGGGCCGTGGACGGCGCAGATGGTCCTCCTCTTCAACCTCGGCCGGCCCGACGTATGGCCGACGACCGATCTCGGCGTCCAGGAAGGCCACCGGATCATCCACGGGCTCGACGCCCGGCCGACGCCGCGCGAGCTGGCGGCCCTCGGCGCGCCGTACGCGCCGTGGCGGAGCGTCGCCGCGTGGTACGGCTGGCGGGCGGTCCACGCGGCGCGCGGCGACGAGTAGGGCGGGGTTACGTCGGCCCCCGGGGCGGGTCTAGGCGGGGCGTCGTCCCCCACGACTCTCCGTCCAGACTCATGCACCGATTTGTTTTCGTGGGGCTCCTGCTCGGCGCGGCCGCCGGCGCCCAGACCAACCCCGTCCACGACGCCGAGATGGCGTGGCGGACGTACGCCGCCGAGCGCTCGGCCCGCGTCCGCGTGTTCCTGTGCGAGGACGAGCGCCGGCCGCGGACCGTCGTGATCGACGAGCGGGCGACCAACGGGGGCGTCGTGACCGACGAGGCCCAGTACGTGGCCGACCTCGTCGGCCGCGAGCTCGGGTTCGACCCGACCGCGGCCACGTTCGTGTTCCGGTTCACGCCCGCGTCCTTCGTCGCCGAGGCCCCCGAGCGCGGCAAGACGCTCCTGCTCCGCGCCACGTTCGGGCGGACGGGGACCGGCGCGCTGGCCTCGCCGACGTGGCGCGTCATCGGCGGCGAGGACCTCGCGGAGCTGACGGACCGGGCGCTCCGCTAGCGGGCCGGGGCCGGGCGCGCTCTCCACGCTGCCTCCACAGAAACAGGGAGTTCCTGGGGAGCAAAATGGGCCGTCGCGCGTAACGATTGTCTCAACAAACGTTCCCTCCAGCCCGGCTCCGCTCATGCCCGCCCCCACCGACACCCGGAAGACCCTCCGCCTCGACGAGCTCTCCGAGGCCCTCCGCATCTCGCGCCAGACGCTCGTCCGCTGGACCGACCGGGGCCTCATCAACGCCGACCTCGGCTGGGGCGTGTCCGACAGCAACCAGGAGACGCGCCTCATCGAGGTCGACGAGTCGACGATCGAGTTCCTGGAGGGCTTCGCGGGCGAGTACCGCGAGGACACCGTGAGCCGGACCGAGGCCCGGCGCCTGCTCAAGCTCATCGACCGGAACCAGGTCCAGAAGCTCATCCGCCAGGGCAGCATCAAGGCCCGCAAGATCAAGGGCGAGACGCGCGTGTCGGTGGGGAGCGTCGAGGACTACCTCATGACGCTCGAGGTCGAGGAGGCGGCCTAGCAAGCCCGCCCGCCCCGGCCGCTCGCCGGCCGGGGCGGCGTCAACTCGGAGTGAAGGGGCACCCCGGCCGCGCCGGGGCCGTTCGGAGGGCGTCCTCCCCGCCCGCGATGAACTTCCTCTCCAACCCCGTCGTCGCCCGCCTGCTGTGGGCGCTCCCGTTGCTCCTCGTCGTCATCGCCCTCGCGACGACGCGCGCCGGCCTCGCGCAGCGGTCCGTCGCCGAGGACGGCGAGGTCGTCGAGGCCGAGGTCACGGGGCTCGAGCTCCGCGAGCGGAGCGAGATCACGACCGGCCAGGTCGGCCTCCGTTACACGCCGCCCGGCGCCGCGGGGCCCGTCGAGCGCGACGTCGAGCTCCCCATCATCCTGCTCAAGGAGATCGAGGTGGACCTCGCCGAGACGCCGGAGGGCGAGACGCTCCGCCTCCCGATCGTCGTGTCCGAGGGGACCGACCAGATCGTGCTCGGGACGCACCGGCGCGGGACGTGGCTCCTGACGCTGAGCCTCGCGGCGATGGCCGCGTTCGGCGCCGTCGTGTCGGGCCTCCTCGTGGGCGGGTGGAACCGGTTCCTCGCCCGCGAGGGCGACCCGGCGCTCAAAACGCCGAGCGGCGTGCCGGCCTAGCCCGCACGCCGCCCGAGGTGGACCCGTCGGGTCGGGGTCTAGAAGATGACGCCGACGTGGACGAGGTGCGACGACTCGAGCCGCCGGAAGTCGTCGCCGGTGAAGCCGTTGAGCAGGCCGGCCGCGCTCTCGATGGGCGACGTGTCGGTCGAGGCCGTCCGGAACGAGTAGCCCAGCGAGGCGCCCATGGCCGTGCCGAACAGGTCGCGCGCCTCGGTCTGGACCATGACGGTGTTCGTGCGGAGGCCGTAGGCGAGCGGGTCGCGGGCGCCGCCCGGCAGGCCCATCACGAAGTCGCCCTGGACGCCGGCGCCGACGACGTACGTGCCGAACGCGCGGAGCTTGCCGACCGGGCTGCCCTCGGCCAGCGGGAGCTCGACGGCCGCGCCGAGGCCGGTCCCGAGGTCGCCCTGGGCGATGTGGATCGACGTGTCGTCGCCGGGCTGCGCGAGCGACATGTCGCCCAGGAAGTAGCGGTAGGCGGACTGGGCGCGGAGCGGGACGAACGCCGAGACCTTCGTGCGCTCGCCGAACGTGGCGACCGGGACGTTGGCCCCGAACCGCATCTCGATGCCGGTGACCGACATCGTCTGGATCTCGCCCGTCGGGGCGATCCGGTCCTCGGAGCCGTAGAAGCCGGAGAACGCGGAGGCGTCGCCGTAGAACCCGAGGCTCGTGACGGTCCCGTTGTACGCGACGACGGGCGCCTCGACGCCGCCGGGGCGGTAGCTGAGGTCGAGCGACTGGGGGCCGACGTCCATCGCCGCCTGCTGGGCGAGCGCGGGGACGGCGAGGGCGAGGGACAGGAGGAGCAAGCGCATGGGACGGCGGGGGTGTGGCGGGAGGGTCGGTCCGTGGGTCGGACCTCGTTTGTCGCCACCGGGTATCGGACCGCAGTCAAGGCCGTTTAGTCGTGCGCGTACCCCGCGACTGGAGTCAAGTATAAGGCGCACATTGGGAGCGTTTTCGACACAGGGCGTGTTCTGAAGGGATGACCGACCGCGACCGCGCCCTCCTCTCGCTCCGCCCCCCCGTCGACGCCGACCCCGAAGCGGCCGCGACGGACGTCGAGGCGTTCCTCCACCGGACGCTCCGGCCGGTGCTCAAGCTCCAGAACGAGGCGCTCCTGGCCCTCGTCGCCGCCGACGTCCGCAAGCGGGCCCCGGGCTTCGACGGGTTCGCGCCCGACGACCGGCGCCAGCGGCTGGCGGAGACGCTCCGGCGCGACTCGCGGCTCAAGCGCGTGCTCCTCGGCGTCGTCTACGGCGCGCTCACCCGGGAGGAGCTCGCGTTCGCGCTCGCCCACGAGGCCGAGGTCCGCCGCCGCGTCGTGGCCCTGCTGGCCGCGCGCGTGGCGAGCCAGGCCGACGCCGTGTGAGCGGGCCCCGGTGATCGTTTCGCGAACCGGGCGGGATCGCCCGCCTCGGTGCCAACTTCGGCGCACCGGGCCGTCCGTCCACCTTGGGCCCGCGCGCGTGACCGCTCTCCCCGCGCCGCCCCCGACCAGGGCGGTCCCGGCGTCGCCCGACGCCATCGCCGACGCGCTCGCCGAGCGCGGCTGGGCCGTCAGCCCCGGCGTCCTCTCCGGCCCCGAGGCCGCGGCGCTCCTCGCCGAGGGACTCGCCCTCCGCGACGACTTCCACCGGGCCGGCATCGGCCGCGGCGCCGACCACCAGGTCGCGACGCAGGTCCGCGGCGACGCGGTCCTGTGGCTCGACGAGCACCCGGCCGCGCCGGCCCAGCGGCTCTACCTCGACCGGATGGCCGCGCTCCAGACGGCGCTCAACCGGGCGCTCTACCTCGGCCTGTTCTCGTACGAGACGCACTTCGCCGTCTACCCGCCCGGCGCGTTCTACAAGCGCCACCTCGACGCCTTCCACGGCCGGCCCGGGCGGACGCTCTCGTGCGTCCTCTACCTCAACGACGGCTGGACCGACGCCGACGGCGGCCCCCTCCGGATCTCCCTCGACGGCGACAAGCCGGAGCCGTCCGTCGACGTCCGCCCCGAGGCGGGCACCCTCGTGACCTTCCTCAGCGAGCGGTTCGAGCACGAGGTGCTGCCGGCCACGCGCGAGCGGGCCAGCGTCACGGGCTGGTTCTCGGTCCGCACCTAGCCCGCCACGACCGCCCCGGGGGCCCGCCCGAAGCGGGCCTACCCGAGCGCCTCGGGGTGCCGTTCGACGTAGCGGTCGAGCTGCCGCGCGGCCCGCTTCCGGACGGCCCGCCGGAGGAGGGGCGTCCAGCCCAGGAGCAGGCCGGGCGCGCCGAGCGCCTGCCGGCTCCACCTCCAGAAGTCGAAACGATCGCGGTGGGCCCGGATGAGGCCGTCCTCGAACGTGAACGCGGCCTCGATCTCGTTGCGGACCAGCCGGCCGGTCGGGCCGAACGTGTAGGTCGCCGCCCACCGCGCCGAGCCCGCGTCGCCGTCGGCCTCGATGTCGGACGCCTCGACGGCGAGGTCCTCACCGCGGGCGCAGAGCATCCGCCACATGGCGCCGGCGCGGGGGCCCCGGAGGTCGAACACCTCGTCGCGGAAGTGGACCTCCGGGTGGTAGCACGCGGCCATGCCGTCGCCGTCGCGTCGGGCGAAGGCGCCGTAGAACCGGTCGAGGAGGGCGGCGTGGGGATGCGGCATGGCGCGCAGGGCAGCCCGCAACGTACGCCGCCGACTCGTCGGGGGAGGCGCGGGCGCTCAGGGGGGACCCCGTTGACCTCGGGCGCGGTGCGGCTGATACTCCCGGGCCGACACTCCCCCCGCCATGCCCCGCGTCCTCGCCGCCCTCGCCCTCCTCGTCCTCGCCGCCGCGCCCGCGCGCGCGCAGTCGCTGCCGGCCGAGGCCCGGGCCGTCGCCGGCGACTGGACCTCCTACGGCGACGACGGCCGCGAGGCGCAGGCCGTCATCCGGCTCACGATCGACGGCGGCCAGCTCCGCGGCCAGATCGTCCGCCTCCTCCCGACCGAGCGCTACCCGACCCCGTCGTTCCGCTGCGACGACTGCGAGGGCCGCTACGCGGGCGTCGACCTCCGCACGGTCCCGCTGTTCCAGGACATGCGCTGGGAGGGCGGCGAGTGGGCCGGCGGGCGGATCGTCGATCCCGAGAACGCGAAGACGTACCGGGCCGTCGTCCGGCTCGACGGGGCCGACCGGCTGGAGGTCCGCGGGTACATCGGCGTCCGCGCGCTGGGGCGGACGCAGGTCTGGCGCCGGGCCCGCTAGCCGGCGTCGTTCCAGAGGTTCGGGTCGTCGCCAGCGGCCGGGTCCGGGGGATAGCTTGGGCGTGAGGCGCCGCTCCATCGGCGCCGGGCTCATCGACGCTTCCATCCCCTCGGTTCATGCGCACCGCCGTTTTCCTCGCCCTTCTGCTCCCCCTCGCCGCCTGCGCCGACGACGGCTACGACGACTCCTCTCCCGAAACGCCCCCCGCCGCCGCCGTCCCGGTCGAACCGACCTCTGCCCCCGCGGGCGCCGCCGTCACCTGCCAGGAGCGCGCGCGGGAGGTCGCGGCGGATCGGTTCGGCGGTCAGCTCGACCCCGTCCTCGAGCACAGCGTCCCGTTCCGGACGGCCGCCGTGGACGGCGACGGCTGCTTCCTCACGTTCTACCACGACGTCAAGGCGACCCAGCTCGAGCTCGGCGCCGACTTCCCCTACCCCTACGCCTTCGTCGTCGCCGGCGACGGGTTCCTGAAGGAGATCTCCCTGGCTGCGGAGGAACTCCCGGCCCTCACGCTCGCAGGCGTCGGGTTCGAGGACGTCGACGGCAACGGCGAGGATGACGTGTTCCTCGTCCACGCGGAGGGTCGCGGGTTCGCCCTGCTCTCGGAGGGCGAGGCCAACCTCCAGGAGTGGACGTTCGACGAGCCCCGCGGGGCCCTCTTCGAGACGGTCGCCGAGCTCCGCGACCACTACCGCGCGGCCTACGACCCCGCCGCCCGCGCCGCGTCCGCCGGCCAGCCCGCCACGCTGACGGTCACGAACGCGACGGGGATGAACCTCATCTTCCTGTACGCCGCCGGCTGCACCGAGAGCGAGGGGGAGGACTGGTCGGAGATGGCGGCGTGGGCGACGGACTACCTCGGCGACGAGATCCTCAAGGCCGACGGCTCGGTCGACCTCGACCTCGTGCCGGGGTGCTACGTCCTCAACCCGGTCTGGGAGGACGACACGTCGCTGATGGAGCGGGTCGAGATGGACGGCGACACGACCGTCGACCTCACGCTCGGCTAGACCCCCGGCCCCCCCGCCTCGGCCCAGTCGTGGACCGAGGCGGGGACACCGAGGCGGCCGGGTCACGCCTCGTCCGGCAGGCTCTCGTGGTAGATCTCGCCGCCGAGCGCCTCGAACTGCCTCGCCTTCTCGCGCATCCCCTCCGGGATCGCCGCCTCGACGTCGACCCCGTGCTCGGCCGCGTAGTCGCGGACGTCCTGGGTGATCTTCATCGAGCAGAACTTGGGCCCGCACATCGAGCAGAAGTGGGCCACCTTCGCCGACTCCTTCGGGAGCGTCTCGTCGTGCATCGCGCACGCGCGCTCGGGGTCGAGGCCGAGGTTGAACTGGTCCTCCCAGCGGAACTCGAACCGGGCCTTCGAGAGCGCGTTGTCGCGGGCCTGCGCGCCGGGGTGGCCCTTGGCGAGGTCCGCCGCGTGCGCCGCGATCTTGTAGGTGATCACGCCCTCGCGGACGTCGTCGCGGTTGGGCAGCCCGAGGTGCTCCTTGGGCGTCACGTAGCAGAGCATGGCGCACCCGAACCACCCGATCATCGCCGCGCCGATGCCCGACGTGATGTGGTCATAGCCCGGCGCGATGTCGGTCGTGAGCGGGCCGAGCGTGTAGAACGGGGCCTCGCCGCACCAGTCGAGCTGCTTCTGCATGTTCTCCTGGATCATGTGCATCGGGACGTGGCCCGGCCCCTCGTTCATGACCTGGACGTCGTGGGCCCAGGCCTTCTTGGTGAGCTCGCCCTGGACGTAGAGCTCGGCGAACTGAGCGTCGTCGTTGGCGTCCTCGATGGAGCCGGGGCGGAGGCCGTCGCCGATCGAGAACGACACGTCGTAGGCCGCCATGATCTCGCAGATCTCGTCCCAGTGCGTGTAGAGGAAGTTCTCCTTGTGGTGCGCGAGGCACCACTTGGCCATGATCGACCCGCCGCGGCTAACGATGCCGGTCCGCCGCGAGGCGGTGAGCGGGACGAACCGCAAGAGCACGCCCGCGTGGATCGTGAAGTAGTCGACGCCCTGCTCGGCCTGCTCGACGAGCGTGTCGCGGAACAGGTCCCACGTGAGGTCCTCGGGCACGCCGCCGACCTTCTCGAGGGCCTGGTAGATGGGCACGGTGCCGATGGGGACCGGGCTGTTCCGCAGGATCCACTCGCGCGTCTCGTGGATGTGCTTGCCCGTCGAGAGGTCCATGACGGTGTCGGCGCCCCAGCGGATCGCCCACGTCAGCTTCTCGACCTCCTCAGCGATGCTCGACGTGACCGCCGAGTTGCCCATGTTGGCGTTGATCTTGACCAGGAAGTTCCGGCCGATCGCCATCGGCTCCAGCTCCGGGTGGTTGATGTTGGCCGGGATGATGGCCCGCCCGCGCGCGACCTCGTCGCGGACCCACTCGGGCGTGATCTCGCGCGGGATCGCCGCGCCGAAGGCGGTGCCGGCGTGCTGCTGGAACAGCTTGGGGTCCGACTGGCGGAGCGCGTCGAGCCGCTGGGTCTCGCGGATGGCGACGTACTCCATCTCGGGCGTCACGATGCCCTGGCGCGCATAGTGGAGCTGCGTGACCGTCCGGCCCGCCAGCGCCCGGCGCGGCCGGTGGACGTGCTCGAACCGGAGGTGCTCGGTCGAGGCGTCGGCGGCGCGCTCGCGGCCGAACGTGCTCGTCAGGTCCGCCAGCTGCTCGGTGTCGCCGCGCTCCTCGATCCACGCCCCGCGGACCGACGGGAGCCCGCGCCGGAGGTCGATCTGGACGTTCGGGTCGGTGTACGGGCCGGACGTGTCGTAGACCGGGAACGCCGGGTTCGGCTCGTCGCCGAAGGAGCCGGTCGTCGGGCTCTGCGTGATGAGCCGCATGGGGACCTTGAGGTCCGGGCGGCTGCCCTCGACGTAGATCTTCTGCGAGCCCGGGAGCGGGCGGCGGACCTCGTCGGAGAGCTCCTCGATGCGGGCGTGGGTGGCGGCGTCGGCGGCGCGCTTGGCGGCGGCGCTCGTAGGCATCTCCATGGCGGTGCGGGTCGGTCGGTCTCGGGGCCGAGGCGGGGGAGGTCGGTTAGAGCGCGAGGTCGTTGGTCCAGTAGACGTCCGCGCCGGGCGTCTCGGAGATCAGGCCGCGGCCGGCCATCCAGGCCTCGAGCCGGCGGTAGTAGTCCGCGCTCATCGAGAAGTCGTGCGTGAAGCACGGGACGGTGGCGTCGTAGATCGCCGTCGTGAGCGCGTCGCCGGGGTCGGAGTCGGTCCTCCGGAAGTAGACCTCGCGGGCCGCGGCCGGGTCTTGCTTGACCGCGTCGACGCCGCGGCGGAGGACCCTCACGAGCGCGGCGAACGTCTCGCGCTCGGCGTCGAGCTTGTCGGGGTGCGTGATGAGGACGAGCTGGCAGAAGTCGGGGACGCCCCAGTCCTTGAGCGCGAACATCCGGACGTCGAGGCCGCGGCTCCGGGCCTCGACGATCTCGAAGTTGTGGAACACGAGCGTCGCCACGTCGGCCTTGTCCTCGGCGAGCGCGTCGGTGTGGTAGAACGAGTTGTTGACGCGGCCGTAGCCGTCCTCCGTGCCCGTGGGCCCGCCGTCGGCCTCGACCATCGTGGCCACGATCGCCGGACCGCCCGGCCCGGGCGCGCCCGGGTACTGGATCCGTTTGCCGACCATGTCGCGCGGGCGCTCGATGCCGGCCGTCGCCATCACGCCGCCGTTCGTGTGGAGGAAGCGCGCGAAGCCGACGCACAGCTCGCCCTTGGCGCGGTCCTCGACGAGGTGGAGCGGCTCGGTCACCGCGCAGTCCATCTCGCCGTTCTCGATCGCCTCGACGGCGTCGAGGTGGGCCTCGGGCTCGATGAGCTCGACGTCGAGGCCGGCCTCCCTGAACCAGCCGCGGTCCTGGGCGAGGAGGAAGGGGACGTGGTCCGGGTTGAGGAACCACTCGAGGCCGAGGCGAAGGCGGGTCATGGGGCTGTCCAGAGGGGGGAGGGCGGACCGCGCGTCGGTCCTTCTGGAAGCCCGGGGCCGTCGGCCTCGGTGCGGCGGCCGGCCGGGCCGCCGAGGCGGGCGGGGCCGGAGCCGCTGAAGCTCTCCCTACGCCGGTGCGAACCGGATCAGGTGCGGAGGGACTCTCTCAGCCGCGCGGCGCTCGGGACGAGCGGGGCGGCACCCCTGGCTTCCGCCGCCAAGGTACGCGCGCCGGCGTCCCGCGCCTCCTGGGTCAGCGGATGGGCGGGTAGAGCGCGCTCCGCTCCGGCCGCTCGCGCACGTAGAGCACGTGGACCGGGCTCCCGACCGCGTACAGCGCCACGACCGATCCCGCGCGGCCCCACGACCTGACCGTCCCCTCGTGCACCCGCCCCCCGGCCTCGTAGGCGTAGACGACGGCCCACGGGTGCCGCCCGTTGATGCTCTCCGACGTGTCCTGGTGGAGGTCCACGATCTCGCCCCGCGTCGCCACGCCGTCGCGGAGCGCGTGGAGCTGGCGCCGCGCCCGCCGGACCCCGACCGCCAGCAGGATCCCGCCCACCACGACGAAGATGGGGCCGGTGACGCCGGCGACGGCCACCTCGGGCCCCAGCTCGAGCGCCATCCACACCAGCGGGACGGTCACGACCACGCCGACCGCGACGAAGATCGCCCCGATGAGGGCCGGCACGTTCCCCGTCAGGTAGAGGCGGCGGACGTAGGGCCCGGGGATCACGCGGGGCGCGGGCGGCGGCTCCGGGCCGGGGTCGGGGCCCGTCGGGCCGGGGAGCGGGCCGCCGCAGTTCGTGCAGTTCCGCTGGTGGCGCGGGTAGTGAGTCCCACACCACGTGCACGTGATGGGTGAGGAGGACGTGGCGTGGAACCCGGAGAGCAGCATGGTCAGACCTCGATGCGGCGGCCGTGGTGGACGGCGACCTCGCTGCCGACGGCCAGGTGCGCCGAGCGCGGCGGGCCCGCGAGCACTTCGGCGAAGGCGTCGCCGTAGAGCGGTCCGGGCGGGCCCTCGAACGCGGCCGCGTCCAGGTCCCACAGCCGCCACGACGGGTGGACGACTTCGTACTCCAGCGTCCCGCCGTCTCGCTGGCGGGTGTAGCCCCAGTAGTGCTCCGTGATGAACGCGGCCTCGGAGTCGGGGGCCGCGAGGGCGGCGGGGCCGGAGGCCGTCCCGGTCAGGGCGTACGGCGTGCCCGCGTGGCGCCACCCGTACCGCACCGTTCCTCCGGTCGACGGGTCGAGCGCGACGTGGTGATCCATCGGTACGGCGCGGTACGGCTCGTTGTAGACCGTCCGCGCGACGGTCGCGATCGCCCACCGCGGCACGAGCTCGCGGACGAAGGCGACGGCCCGCCGCACCTCGCCCCCGGGCGTCTCGCGGACGACGTAGAACCGGAGGTTGACCTCCTCGAAGTGCCGGTGGAACGGGACGGGCACGCCCAGCAGCCGCGTGTCGCGGAACAGGAACCCGACGACGCTCACGAGCGCCTCGCCCTGCCACCGGTCGAGCGTCGTGCCGGCGGGGACGAGCGGCTCCAGCACGTCGGCCGGGCAGGCGTAGTTGAGGAGGAGCAGGCTCTCCCAGCGGGCGGTGAGGAACGGGCGGGCCATGGCGAGGGGGCGGGGGGCTACGGGCCGAGGGCGGCGGCGGCCTCGGCCTCGCACGTCGCCCGCTGATCGGCCTCGGCGAGGGCGCCGCAGAGCGCCAGGCTCTCGTCGACGATGCGCGCGGCCTCGTAGCGGTCGCCCCGCGCGGCGGCGGTCCGGCTCAGGCGGAGGAGCCAGCGCACCTCCTGCGGGGTCGGCTCCGGGATCGACGCGCGCCACAGCCGGAGCCCCTCGTCGAGGACGGCCGCGGCCTCGGCCGGCCGGCCCTGGGCCATGAGGACGTCGCTGCGGCGGGCCAGGATCGGGGCGACGAGCGAGCCGGCCGCCCCGTCGAGGTCGCGGACGGCCGCGAGGGCCCGCTCGTGGATCCGCCCGGCCTCCGCGAAGCGCCCCTGCATGCCGACCGCCAGGCCGAGCTGGCTCGCCGTCTTCGCGACCTCCACGTGGTCGGCGCCGTAGTGGGCCCGCTGGACGCGGAGGGCCTCCCGGTAGAAGCGCTCCGCGTCGGCCCACCGCTCCAGGTCGCGGTAGACCGCGGCGAGGTTGTGGTAGGTGTGCGACGTGTGGAGGTGGTCCGGGCCGATCGTTTCCTCCCGGATCGCGAGCGTCTCGAGGTGGACCGCCTCGGCCTCCTCGGGGCGGTCGGCGTAGGTCAGCACGTCGCCGAGGACGTTCATGCTGAAGGCGACCTCGGGCGAGCGCGGCCCGAACGCCTCCGTCTTGAGCGCGATGGCCTCGCGGACGTGGCGCTCGGCGGGGCCCACCCGGTTGAGCCGCATCTCGGCGAGGGCGAGCCCGTGGAGCGCGTCCGCCAGCGCCTCCGGGGGGGCGTCGGAGGCGCGGAGCGCCTCGACGGCGGCCCCGTGGGTGCGCACCGCGTCGGCGTAGCGCCCCTGCCGCTCGTAGAGCTCGCCGAGCGCCGTCCGCGTCCGGCCGACGTCGGGGTGGGAGGGGGCGAGGGCGCGCTGGCGGAGGGCGAGCGCGTCCTCGAGCGCGGCCTCGGCCTC
>CAXRFJ010000596.1:0-3348 GCA_964229475.1 Rubrivirga sp. | reverse complement strand
CGGCCGAGCCGCCGCCGAGGCGGGCCGCGTGAACCCGCCGGCGCCTCGCGGGTAGGCCGCGTCCCCCTCCGGTCCCACGCCCCCCGTGCCCTCCGACCCCGCCGCCCTCCTCGCGCGCTTCGGCGCGGCCCTCGCCCTCGGCCTCCTCATCGGGACCCAGCGGGAGTTCCAGCACCGCCGCGAGGCGAACGGCTCGTCGTCGCCCTACGCCGGGATCCGGACGTTCCCGCTCCTCGCGCTGGCGGGCGGGCTCGGCGCGCTCCTCTCGGCCACGTTCGGCAGCCCGTGGGTCGTGGCCGCCGTGCTGCTGGCGGTCGGCGCGTTCGCTGTCGCGGCGTACCGGGCCGGCGTGGCCCGCGGCGACGTCGGGCTGACGACCGAGGTGGCGACGCTCGTGACGACGCTCCTCGGCGCGCTCTGCCTCAGCGCCGACCTCGGCGTCGTCGTGGCCGTGGGCGTGGCCGTCGCGATCCTCCTCGAGCTGAAGCCCGAGTCGCGGCGGTTCGTGAAGGCGCTCCGGGAGGACGAGCTCGAGGCCGCGCTGAAGTTCGCGGCCGTCAGCGCCCTCATCTTGCCGGTCCTGCCCGACGAGACGTACGGCCCGCCGCCGTTCGACGTCGTCAGCCCCTTCAAGGTGTGGCTGATGGTCGTGTTCATCTCGGGCATCTCGTTCCTCGGCTACGTCCTCACGAAGGTCGTCGGCGCCACGCGCGGCGTCGGGCTGACGGGCCTCGTCGGCGGGCTCGCGTCGTCGACGGCGACGACGCTGTCGTTCGCGGAGCGGAGCACGGCCAAGGAGGCGCTGTCGGGGGCGCTCGCGATGGGCGTGTTCGCGGCGTGGGCCGTCATGTTCGCCCGCGTGCTCGTCGAGGCGGGCGTGGTGAACCGGGCGCTCCTGGGCGTCGTCTGGCCCGCGATCACGGCCGGCGGCGTGGCCGGGCTCGCCTACGCCGCGGTCCTCTGGGCCCGCAACCGGAAGGCCGAGACCCGGGAGGCCGGGCCGGACGAGGACGCCGCGTTCTCGAACCCGTTCGAGCTCAAGTCGGCGCTCGCGTTCGGCGCGCTCTACGCGGTGATCCTGGTCGGGTCGAAGGCGGCCGAGATGTACCTCGGGACGGCCGGGCTCTACGCCTCGGCCATCGCCTCCGGCCTCGCCGACGTCGACGCCGTGACGCTGTCGATGGCCGAGCTGAGCGGGCCCGGCGGCTCGGTCGACCTCGAGACGGCGGCGCACGCGGTGACGCTGGCGGCGGCCTCGAACACGGTCGTCAAGGGCGGGATCGTGGTCGCGACGGGCTCGGCGGCGATGCGCAAGGCGATCCTGCCGGGCACGGCGCTCGTGCTGGCGGCGATGCTGGCCGTCGGCTGGCTGGTGTAGGTTCGCGGCGGGCGTGGCGGGGCGCCGCGGGCGGATCCTCCACCGGCCCTCCGCCCTTTCCCCGGTCCCCGTCCCCCCGCCCCGCGCGCAGCGAGCCATGCGGATCGCCCTCTGCCAGATCAACCCCACCGTCGGCGACCTCGCCGGCAACGTCGAGCGGATCCTCGCCGACGCCCGCCGCGCGGCCGAAGCCGGCGCCGGCCTCGCGGTCTTCCCCGAGCTCTGCGTGACGGGCTACCCGCCGCAGGACCTCCTCGATCGTCCCGCGTTCTTGGACGACGTCGACGCGGCCGTCCAGCACCTCGCCGACGCGCTCCCCGCCGGCCTCGGCGTGCTCGTCGGCGCGCCCGTACGGAACGAGACGCCCGTCGGGAAGCGGCTGTTCAACACGGCCCTGCTGCTCGCCGACGGCCAGATCGTCGACGCGACCTCCAAGACGCTCCTGCCCACGTACGACGTCTTCGACGAGTACCGCTACTTCGAGCCGTGCCCGGAGCGGAAGACGATGGAGTGGGGCGGCCTCCGCCTCGGCGTCCACGTCTGCGAGGACATGTGGAACAACGAGGAGCAGGCCCCCTACCACCTCTACGCCGCCAACCCCATCGACGAGCTGGCGGGGCTCGGGATCGACCTGTTCGTCAATCTCTCGGCCAGCCCGTACGCGACGGGCAAGCCGACCGAGCGGCGGCTCCTCATCCAGGAGAGCTGCCGCGAGCACGGCGTCCCGTTCGTCTACGTCAACCAGGTCGGGGCGAACACGGAGCTCGTCTTCGACGGCGACAGCCAGGTCCAGTCGGCCGCGGGCGAGGTGCTCTGGCACGCGCCGCTCTTCAGGGAGGCGTTTGTCGTCTGGGACACCGACGCGCCCGGCGAGCCGGTCGAGGCCGCCCGCCTCGGCACCGAACCGTCCGGTCGACGCAGTCAGGCGGAGGAGGTCACGGCGCAGATCCACGACGCGCTCGTCCTCGGCGTCCGCGACTACGTGCGCAAGACGGGCGAGGGCGTGTTCGACAAGGTGCTCGTCGGGCTGAGCGGCGGGATCGACTCGGCGGTGACGTGCGCGATCGCGGCCGAGGCGCTGGGCCCGGACCGCGTCGTCGGCGTGACGATGCCGTCGGCCTACTCGTCGTCCGGCTCCGTCGACGACAGCCGCGCGCTGGCGGAGAACCTCGGCATCGAGTTCCACGAGGTCCCGATCCGCCCGGCCGTCGACGCCTTCGCCGACATGCTGGCGCCGCTCTTCGAGGGGACGGCCGAGGGCGTGGCCGAGGAGAACGTCCAGGCCCGGAGCCGCGGCGTCACGCTCATGGCGATCTCGAACAAGTTCGGGCACCTCCTCCTGACCACCGGCAACAAGTCCGAGATGGCCGTGGGCTACGCGACGCTTTACGGCGACATGTCGGGCGGGCTGGCGGTGCTGTCGGACGTGCTCAAGACGGAGGTCTACCGCGTCGCCGAGCACATCAACGCGCGCGCGGGCCGGGAGGTCATCCCGCGCAACACGATCACGAAGCCGCCGTCGGCCGAGCTCCGCCCGGGGCAGGTCGACCAGGACTCGCTGCCGCCGTACGACGTGCTCGACGCGATCCTCGTCGGCTACGTCGAGGAGCACCGCTCGCCCGCGGCCATCGCGCGGGAGACGGGGTTCGAGCTGGCGCTCGTCGAGCGCGTGGCGCGGATGGTGGACCGGAACGAGTACAAGCGCCGCCAGGCTGCCCCGGGCCTCCGGGTGACGGGCAAGGCGTTCGGCTCCGGTCGCCGCCTCCCCATCGTCATGCAGCGGACGCGCGTCTACGCCTCGGGCCACGCGGCGCCCGTCGAGGGCGCCCCCGCCGCCGCGGCCGTCGACGCCTAGGCCAGAAGCGGAAAGCCAGCGTGTCATCCTGCGCTCCGCTCCGGTTGGCGGGCCTGGAGCGTTGCCGCAGGGGCCCCAGCCTCGCCCGCCTCGGCGCCGGGGCGGAGGTGCCGGC
>CAXRFJ010000595.1:0-3515 GCA_964229475.1 Rubrivirga sp. | reverse complement strand
GCGCCATCGCCCCGAGACGCCGGAGGCCGCCCGGCCGCGTCTGCGTCGCGAACCGCGCCAGGCTGTCGATCGCGAGCGCCGGCACCTCGACCGGGTCGGCGGCCCGCAGCGTCGGGGTGAGGTCGGGGTTCGACGCGGGCTGGAAGGCGGCGGCCGGGTCGCTGAGGAGCGGGACGCTGTAGAGGTCGCCGCCGTAGGTCCCGAACCCGCGGACGGCCTGCATCCCGAGGATCGTGCCGAGCGAGAGCGCGAGGGTGAGGTCGTCGTTCGTGTGGACGTTCGCGTTGACCTGGTGGGTCGCGCCGCGGACGCGCGGGAGGACGCTCAGCCCGAGCGGGCCGTCGCTGAGCACGGCGTACCGCATGTACGGCGGGACGCGGGCGAGGAGCGTGTCGGGGTGGGTCGGCACCTCGACGCCGTCGAGGTCCTCAAAGCGGGCCTCGACGACGTGGCGCGCCCGGCCGGCCCCCGCCGCCTCGGCGACGCCCTCGACGCGGACGTCGATGACGGTCGGGTCGCCGAGCGTGACGTCGAACGTGGTGCGGTAGCGCCCGGCGGCGAGCCGGCCTTCGAGCGTCCCGAGGGACGCCACGGGCTCGGCGGCGATGGCCTGGAGCGCCTCGGCGTAGCCCGACTGGGCCGCCTCGCGGGCGAGCACCTCCAGCTGGTGGCCCGCGCGGTCGGCGGCCTCCAACTGGTGGGCTTCGGCGAGGTTGAGTTGAGTCAGTGCGCCAAACGCGGAGAGGATGGCGGTGAGGAGGAGTGCGTGCTTGCCCATGAGGGAGAGAGAGAGAGGGAGGGCAGCCGCGGGACGGTCACCCGTCCCGGGCGAGGTGGCGCGGGGCGAGCCGCCGGTGCCAGGTCGTCGGCTCCTCGGCGCTGCCGAGGGGCGGGTCCATCGTGAGGCGGACCTCGACGGACCGGGCGCGGTCGAGCTCGCCCGGGGGCACGGCGGCGCCGTCCTCGTCGAGGAGGGCGACCGTCGCGGTCCGGAGCGTCGCCGGGCTCCGGGCGGTCAGGGTGTCGGCGCCGGGGCCGACGGCGTAGCGGCGCAGCTCCACGTGCTGCGCGTCGGCACCCTCCGCCAGCTCGTAGCGGACGAGGCGCGAGGGGGCGTCGAGCGTGGTGTCGGCCGCGGTGCGGAACGTGAACCGCTGGTCCGTCTCGTCCCACACGAAGTCGACCAGGGCGGCCTCGCCGTCGGCGGCGCCGAGGTTGGCGAGGTCGCGCTCGATTCAGTCGGCCGTCTCGTAGACGCCGAGGCCCGAGGCCTGGACCGTCGCGGCGATCTGCGCCTCCTGGCCGCCCATCTGGGTCGCCAGGAAGAGCAGCACCACGGCGGGCACGAGGACGAGGGCGTTGAGGTGGTCGAGCAGACTCCACATGGGCCAGGAGGGGGACGCCGCTGCCGCGGCGGGCTAGCGCGAGGTGTAGATCCGCTCGAGGTCGACGGCCGTGCCGAGCGCGCTCGTCAGGCCGAGCCGCACGCGCCGGAAGGGGCTGTCCGTGTGGACCGCCTGGAACGTGGCCCCGGACTTCGCGACGGTGTCGACCTCGACCCGCACGCGGACGGGGACCGGCGCCGCGTCGCCGTCCACCTCCAGGACCTCGTCGAGGCCGTCGAGGTCGGTCAGGGCCGCGGCGCCGTCGAACGTCCCGTCGGGGGCCGGGGCCGCGCCGTCCGGCGCGACCGGGAGCGCCTCCGCCCGGTCCAGCAGGTCCGCCCCGAGCTGGACGATGCGGACCTCGACCTCGCCTCGCTGGGAGGCGGCGGTCCGGTGGTGCGTCGCTTTCCGCGCGCTCAGCGAGAGGACGAGTGCGCAGGCGAGCGCACAAATAACGAGGAGGGTTTGCGCCATGAGAGAGGCTGGCGTCGATGCGCTCATTGTAGAGCGCTACGCCCGGATGCCTCTCTGCGGCGCCAACGCGGCGGGGGAACGGAACGCACGGATTCCGTTCGCTGCCAGCCATTTTCGCTGCGCGGTGTCGGACTGGCCCTACGGGACGTGTAGGGGGAGCCCCTACAGCGTCGGGCGCTACGGGTCGACCGTGCTCAGGATCGACGGCGTCAGGACCGAGCCGGCGGGGAGCAGCTCGCCGGCGAGGAGGCGGAGCTCGGCCTCCGCGAGGCGCGCCTGGTAGACGGCCTGGACGCGCCGCCGGCGAACGTCGACGAGGGACAGCTGGACCTGCCGGAGGTCGACGGGGGTGATGAACCCGAGCCGGAGCTGCGCGAGCGCCACGCGGACGTTCTCTCGGGCGATGGCCTCGTTCTGGGACTCGAGGGCGACGAGCGCCCGGTAGCCCCGCGCGAGGGCCGCCAGCCGGGCCACGCGGCCGCGGACGAACGCGCTCTCGCCCTCGGTCGTCAGCTCGGCCTGCCGCACGCGGATCTCGGCGTTCTGGAGCCGCCGGTCGCGCTCGCCGCCGTCGAAGAGGGGGAGCGACGCCGTGAGCCCGTACCGCAGGCCCGGCCCGACGGCCGGCGCGAAGTCGGGCGGCAGGAAGCCCGGGTCGAAGACCGTCAGCCCGAGGCCGGCGCTGGCGCGGACCGTCGGGCGGTACTCGGAGCGGACCGCGTCGACGTCCTCGGCGGCGGCGAGCTCGGCGGCCTCGAACGAGCGGACCCGGCGGTTCGCCGTCGCGGCCCGGTCCGCGAGGGCGGCGAGGTCGGCGGGCGGGCCGAGGTCGAGGGTGTCGGTGACCACGACCGCCTCGGGGTCTGGGAGGGCGAGGAGGCCGCCGAGCGTGGCGCGGGCGCCCTCGACCAGGACCTGCTGCTGGAGGAGCGCGGCCCGGTCGGCGTTGTAGTCGGCGAGGGCGAGGGCCGCGTCGATCTCGGCGGCCGTCCCGATGCGGACCTCGGCCTGGGCGATGCGGAGGCGGTCCTCGGAGACCACGACGGCCTCGGCGAACGCGTCGGCGAGGTCGGCCTGGCGGGCGGCGTCGAGGTAGGCGGCCGTCACGTCGAGCGCGAGCTGCTCGGCGTCGGCGTCGGCGAGGAGCGCGAGGCGGCGGGCCTCGGCCTGGAGCCGCCGGAGCGTGGCCGCGCGGAGGCCGCCGTCGTAGACCGTGTAGCCGACCGCGAGGGCGGCGTCCAGCGCCGTCGACTGGGACGAGCGGAGGCCGCCGCCGCCCGTGCTGTCCGAGCCCCCCCCCAGGAGCACGTCGCTGCGGGAGCCCGCCAGCCCGGCGCTGGCGTCGAGCGTCGGGAGGTAGCCGGCGTTGCCGCGCGTGACGTCGTTGGCGGCCCGGAGCCCCTCGAGCGCCGAGACCGCGCGGTCCGGGTTGCGGGCGAGCGCGAGGTCGACGGCGGCCTCCAGCGTCAGGCGGAGCGCGTCGGCGGGCGGCGCGAACGTCGGGAGGTCGATCCGCGTGGGGACCGTGGCCCCGTAGAGGCGGAGCGAGTCGGGGAGCGGCGGGATCGAGTCCTGCCGGAGCGACGTCGGCTGGGCGCTGGCGGCGGCGGCCAGCAGCGCGGGGACGAGCAGAGCGAGCCGCACGGCGTTCGTCAC
>CAXRFJ010000594.1:0-5978 GCA_964229475.1 Rubrivirga sp. | reverse complement strand
CAGGCCGCCGTCGACGCCGCCCGCCGGCGGCTCGGCGTGGCGCGGCCCGTCGCGGCGGCCGAGGCGCCCCCCGGCGCGGCCCCCTTCACCGTCGGCTGGCGGCGGCCCGTGGTGGCGCTCCCCGCCCGGCTCGACGCCGCGGCCCGCGAGGTCGCGGCGGTCCACGAGGTCGCCCACGTCCGCCGCTCCGACTTCGCGTGGCACGCCGCGCAGCGCGCCGTCGCGGCCGTGTTCGGCGCGCACCCGCTGGTGTGGACGCTCGGCCGGGGCCTCGACCTCGACCGCGAGCGGGCCGCCGACGCGCTCGTCCTCGACGCCTGCCCCGGCCAGCGCCGCGCCTACGCCGACCTCCTCTTCTCCTACGCCGCGCTCCCGGCGCCCGCCCTCGCGCTGGGCGCCGCCCGCGGCTCCTCGTCCCTCAAGTCCCGCATCGACGCCATGACGACGCCCCTCTCCCCCGCCCAGTCCCGTCGCCTCGGCCGCCTCGGCCGGCTCGCGGCCCTGGTCGCCGTCGGCCTGACCGTGGTCGGCGCCGCCGCGATGGCTCCGGCCCGCTCGATGGCGCCCTCGGGGGCCGGAGGCACCGCTGCGGCCGACTCCCTCGGCCGCCTCATCGACCGCGTCGACGTCTGGCGCGGCGACGGGGTGCGGATCGTCGTGCAGCTCAAGGACGGCACGACGCACGACGACGCCGTCGCCGTCCTCGATCTGGCGGATGCCGGATCGGAGGGCACTCAGGCCGCGTCGCTGGAAGTCCTCTACGACGGCGGGAGCGTCCGCCGAGACGTCCGCCTCGCCGACGGGTTCACCCAGTTGGGCCTCCACGCGGTGAGCAACATCGGCGGGGCCGTTCTCCCGATCCAGCACTCCGACACGGCCGGACGCGACACGACGGACCAGGTCTACGAGGTCGCCGACGACCCGCCCGTGCTCGTCGGCGGGCTCGACGGCATCGCCGGCCGGGTCCAGTACCCCGAGCCCCAGCGGCGGGCGGGCGTCGAGGGGACGGCGATCCTCCAGTTCATCGTCGAGAAGGACGGGACGGTCGGAGAGCTCCAGGTGATCCGGTCGGCCGGGAACGACGGGCTCGACCGCGCGGCGATGGCCGCCGTCCGCCCGTCGCGCTTCGAGCCGGGCCGGGTCGACGGCGAGCCCGTCCGCGTCCGGTTTGCCGTCCCGGTCACGTTCCGCCTCCCCGAGGGCGAGGGCCGTCCGAGTAACGACCGCGTCCGCGAGGTCCGCCCCGACCCCGAGGGCGAGGACGGCGTCTACGGCGTCGTCGACGACATGCCGCAGCTCATCGGCGGGCTCCAGGGGCTCCAGGACCGGGTCGTGTACCCGCAGGTGGCGAAGGACGCCGGCATCGAGGGCCAGGTGATCGTCCAGTTCATCGTGAACGAGTCGGGCCGCGTGGAGGACCCGGTCGTGCTCCGCTCGCCCGACGACGCGCTCTCGGAGGCCGCCCTCGCGGCCGTCCGCGAGAGCCGGTTCGAGCCGGGCCGCACCGGCGGCGAGGCCGTCAAGGTCCGGTTCGCCGTCCCGATCACGTTCCGGCTCCCGGCCGGCGACGGCGTCGATCGGGGCTCCCGCTCGGAAGGCGACGGCTCGGGCGGGGCGGACGGCGTGGTCCGGTACTCCGGCCTCGACGTCGCCCTCCTCGCCCCCGGCTCCCGGCAGGCGTTCACGGGCACCCTCCGCGGCCTCCCCGAGATCCTGGCCCGGGACGACACGCCGTCCTCCGAGGTCGAGGTCAGGTACACGGTCGGGTCGAGCGGGCGCGTGGTGGACACGAAGATGTCGGAGGGGCCCCCGGCGCTCCGCCAACTTGCGGCCTTCCTGTTGGGCACGGTCCGCCTGGACGCGGGCCGCCGGCCGGAAACGGCCTGGACGGGCACCTTCCGCCTGTCGTACCAGGCCGACGCCTGACCGCGGGACACCCCCGTCACCTTCTCCGCCTCGGCGCCGAGGCGGAGGGTGCCGGGGGCGGGCGGCGCCCGGGAATGGCCTCGGCCGAGAGCGGGGCGGCCCGTAGACTGGCGCCATGCTCGCGCTCCTCCAGGCCGCCACCGCCGCCCTGCTCGCCGTCGCGCTCGCCGCCCTCGCGGCGCCGAGCGCCCGGAGGCGGCCCGGGACGACGGCGCTGCTCGCGCTCCTCGGCGTGCTGCTGACACTCGTGGCGGCCGGGCTCGGTGTGCCGCTCCCGCGGCCGGTCGTCGTCGCCGGGTTCGCCGCGCTGCCGCCACTCGTCGGGCGCTACGCCCAGCGCGCGCTGGGCGCCGACGCCCCCCGCCTCGGCGTCCACGTCGGCCTCGGGATCGCGGCGCTCGCCCTCGCGCTCGCCATGCCTGCCCTCCGGGTCGCCACGCTGACGGCGCTGGGACTCGGGTACGCGGGGTGGATCGGGACGCGGTGGCCGCGGAGCGATCGGCCCGTCGAGGTCGGCGTGGCGCTCGCCGTGTTCGGCGTCCACTGGGCGCTGAGCGCGGCGTCCGGGATCGCCGCCATGGCCGGGGCGCCGGTCGCGCTGGCGACCGGCTTCGAGGCCGGCTCGCTCCTGGCGCTCGCCCTCTTCGCAGGCGTCGCGGGCGCGCTCGGCCTCCGGCGGCTGCCGGCGCTCGCCCCGCCGCCGCCCGCCCCCTACGCCGTCGGCCTCCCCGACGCCGACCGCCAGCGGCTCGCCGAGCGGCTCCGCTCGGTCGTCGCGAGGGACCGGCCGCACCTCGACCCCGACCTCACGGCCGGCGCCCTCGCCGAGCGCCTCGGCGCCTCGCCTCGCGAGCTGTCGGAGGTCTTGACGCTCGAGTTCGACTCCGGCTTCTACGACTACGTCAACGGGCTCCGCGTCGAGGAGGCCAAGGCCCTCCTCCGCGACCCGGCCCACGCCGACGCGACCGTCCTCGAGATCCTCTACGCGTCGGGGTTCAGCTCGAAGTCGGCATTCCACCGGGCGTTCCGGGCGCACGTCGGGGAGACGCCGAGCGCGTACCGCGCCGGGCACGCGGGGCGCGCATCGGTGCCGTCTCCGGCAGTGGGACGCCCGAAGGCGGCCTAGAGCGGACGTTCGGAGCGGTTCCCCCGCTCCCCTGTGACTGCCCGCGCGCTCCCGCTCCTCGTCGCCCTCAGCCTCGGCGGCTGCGCCGACGCCCCGCTCGACTCCGGCCCCGTCGTCGGCTGCGACGGCCAGCGGTACGTCGAGGCCGCCGCGTCGGCCTACGTCCTGCCGTTCCCGACGGGCGAGGCGTACCGGATGACCCTCGGCAACTGCTCGTCGTCGTTCCACAGCGCCGACACGCCGGACCGCTACGCCTACGACTTCGACATGGCGATCGGGACGCCCATCACGGCCGCGCGGGCCGGGCGCGTGGTCCACGTCGAGGCGAGCGGGGCGGACGGCGGCTTCCCCAACAACCTCGTCGTGGTCGACCACGGGGACGGGACGGTCGCGCAGTACATGCACCTCACGCGCGACGGGGCGGCGGTGTCGGTCGGCGACACCGTCGAGGCGGGCGACCTCGTCGGGCGGAGCGGCAACACGGGGCTGGCGGGCGATCCGCACCTCCACGTCGTCGTGACGCGCGGGGGGTGGGCCTGGCCGTACGACCCCGTGCCGGTCTCCTTCCGCAACGCGGAGCCGCGGCACACGGTCCTCCGCGAGGGCCAGACCTACCGGGCGGGCCGATGAGGCGGCTCCTCGTTCTCCTGCTGGCGCTGGCGGCCTGCGACACCGCGCCGCCCCTGCCGTCGGTCGCGTCGGACTGCGCCGTGGCCGAGTACCCGGCCTGGGACACCTCCGACTACGTCCTGCCCTTCCCCCCCGGCCACGCCTACCTCCTGCTCCAGGGGAACTGCGGCCCGTTCAGCCACACCTCCGGCTCGGCGATCGCGTTCGCCTACGACTTCCAGATGCCGATCGGCCAGCCGGTGACGGCGGCGCGCGCCGGCCGCGTCGTGTGGGTCGAGGAGCGGTACCGCGACGGCGACACCCAGAGCGGCCACGAGAACGGCGTCCTCGTCGAGCACGCCGACGGGACCGTCGGCGCCTACGTCCACCTCACGTTCGAGGGCGCGGCCGTCGAGGTGGCCGACCTCGTGGCGCCCGGCGACACGGTCGGGATCAGCGGCCACACCGGGTTCAGCACGACGCCCCACCTCCACTTCGACGTGCGGGCGGGCTGCCCGGACGCCTGCCGCTCGATCCCGGTCACGTTCCGGAACACGTCGGCGAACCCGTACGGTCTCCGGGCGGGCGGCGTCTACCTCGCCCTGTAGCCCGGGGCCTGCTCGAACGGGGCGGCTCGTGGGGAGGCCGCAGGTGTTAAATACCTAGCACACCCTCCGCCCCAGCCATGCGCTTCGTCCTCCTCGCCGCCCTCCTCGCTGCGCCCTCCCTCGCCCAGACGACCGCCCCCGCCGCCTCCGACTACGAGGCCGTCGAGCGGACGGTCGGCTACTACCTCGACGGCGGCACCCAGGGCGACTTCGACCTCCTCGCCCGCGCCTTCCACCCCGACGCCACGATGCGCTGGGTCGCCGATGGCGAGATGCGCGACGTCAACGCCGTCGACTTTTTCCGGCGCGGGATGGCGAACGCGACGCCCCAGGACCGCGCCACGCGCGTCGTCGACGTCACGGTCACGGGCGACGCCGCGACGGCGACGCTCGAGATCGAGTACCCCACGTTCACGTTCGTCGACCACATGACGCTCCTCAAGCTCGACGGCGAGTGGCTCATCGTGAGCAAGGCGTTCACCCGCCGCCCGCGCGCGCACGGGGAGGGCTGAGCCGTCGGTCGGGGCGCCGCGCCTACCTTCGCCCCGCCTCCCTGGTCGACGGACATGCCCGACTCGCCCTCGTCTCCGCCGGACCGCCGCGCCACCGGCGCCCCGGGGCTGGCGACGGCGCGCCGGCCCCCCGACGACCTCAGCCCGGGGACGCTCGTCGGGCCGTACCGGGTGGTCGAGGAGGCCGGGCGGGGCGGGATGGGGACGGTCTACCGCGCCGAGCGGACCGACGGCGTGTTCGAGCAGACGGTCGCCCTGAAGGTCGTCCGGCGGGGGATGGACTCGGCCGAGGTGCTGCGGCGGTTCGAGGCCGAGCGGCGGATCCTGGCGCGGCTGGAGCACCCGGGCATCGCGCGCGTCCTCGACGGCGGCCTCACCGACGACGGCCGCCCGTGGCTGGCGATGGAGTTCGTCGATGGCGAGCCGATCACGGACCACGCCGACGACCACGGGCTCGGCGTCGACGCCCGCCTCCGCCTGGTCGAGCAGGTCTGCGAGGCCGTCGGCTACGCGCACCGCCGGCTCGTCGTCCACCGCGACCTCAAGCCGTCGAACGTCCTCGTCACGCCCGAGGGGCGCGTCAAGCTGCTCGACTTCGGCATCGCCCGGCTCCTCGCCGCCGACGGCGCCGTCGACACGCGGACGGTCCTGACGCAGGCCGGGCAGCGCGTCCTCACGCCCGCGTACGCGGCGCCGGAGCAGATCACGGGCGACCCGATCTCGACGTCCGCCGACGTGTACGCGCTGGGCGTGCTCCTCTACGAGCTGCTCGCCGGCCGGCGCCCCCACGAGCCCGGCGCCGGGACCTCGGGCTCGCTCCTCCAGGCCGTCGTGACGGTCGACCCGCCGCGCCCGAGCGCCGTCGTCGCGGAGCGCCCCCCGCGGACCGGGTCGACGCCCGACCGGCTCCGGCGCGCGCTGGCGGGCGACCTCGACACGATCTGCCTGATGGCGCTCCGGAAGGAGCCCGAGCGCCGCTACGCCTCGGCGGAGGCGCTCGCCGAGGACCTCCGGCGGCACCGCGGGGGCCTCCCGGTCCACGCCCGGCCCGACACGCTCGGCTACCGCGCGCGCACGTTCGCCCGCCGGCACCGCGCGGCGCTGGCGGCGGCGGCCGTCTCCGTCGTGGCGATCGGGCTGGTGACGGCGCTCGCCTTCGTCCGCGTGAGCCACGCGCGCGACCGGGCCGAGGCCGAG
>CAXRFJ010000593.1:0-2613 GCA_964229475.1 Rubrivirga sp. | reverse complement strand
GACGCCGGCGTACGCGGCGCCCGAGCAGGTCACGGGCGCGGCCGTCACGACGGCGACCGCCTCGGCGACGTCGCGGAGCAGCCGGACCCGCTGGCGGACCCCGAGGGCGCGCGCGTCGGCGTAGGCCGTGAGCGGGACGCCGCGGACGAGCTCCATGGCGAAGTACGGCTGGCCGTCCTCGCTGAGGCCGCCATCGAGGAGGCGGGCGATCCCGGGGTGCTCCAGCCGCGCGAGGATCCGGCGCTCCTGGCGGAACCGGTCGAGGAGCGCGCGGGGCGCGAGGCCCCGGCCGACCAGCTTGAGCGCGGCCTCCTGCTCGAAGTCGGCGTCGGCGCGCGCGGCGCGGAACACGACGCCCATCCCGCCCTCGCCGATCCGCTCCTCGATCCGCCACGGCCCGACGCGCCGCCCGAGGTAGGCGTCGTCGGTGTCCCCGAACAGGTCGGCGGCGCGATCGGCGGCCGGGGTCGCGAGGAAGCCGCCGGCCCCGTCGTCGGCCGCGAGGAGCGCGGCGACCTCGGCGCGGAGGGCGGGGTCGTCGACGGCCGCCTCGAGCCACGCCGCGCGCTCGGACGCGGGGATCTCGCGGGCGTCGCCGAGGAACGCGCGGACGGCCCGCCAGCGGTCGGGGTCGGTGATCATGGGGGGCAGGGGAGACGCCTCCTCATACGCCCCCCCGTCCTGGGCCCCGCCGTCGGTCATGCCTCCGCCTGGAGCGCGGCCCGGAGCCAGGCCCGCGCGTCGGCCCAGTCGCGCGTGACGGTCCGCTCGCTGATGCCGAGGGCCTCGGCCGTCTCGGGCTCGGTGAGCCCGCCGAAAAAGCGGCACTCGACGACTCGCGCCGAGCGCTCGTCGAACGCGGCCAGCCGCTCGAGCGCCTCGTGGACGGCGAGGATCTCCTCGGCCGGGTCGTCGCCGAGGTCCGCCCGGTCGAAGTCGACGGTCACGCGCTGGCCGCCGGACCGCTTGGCAGCCGTCCGGGCGCGGGCGCGGTCGACGAGGACCTGCCGCATGGCGCGCGAGGCGGCGCCGAAAAAGTGGGCCCGGCTCGAGGCCGGGACGCGGGCCGAGCTCACCAGCTTGGCGTAGGCCTCGTGGACCAGCTCCGTCGTGTGGATCGTCTGCGGCCCGACGCGGCGGAGCTGGCGGCGCGCGGCCTCGCGGAGCTCGTCGTAGACCAGGGGAACCAGCCGGTCGACGAGGTCGGGCGCGTCGGCGTGGTCCGACAGGAGTCGGGTGACGGGGCCGGCGGGGGCGTCCATGGGCACGAGCGCGTGACGGGAAGAAGGTAGGGCAGGGCGGGCCGATGGCGGGATCGGGGACCGGGCCACGTATGGGCTCGGTGTCCCCGTCCTCCGCCATCCCCATGACCCGAATTCTCTCCGCCCTCTGTCTCGCGGCGCTCGCCTGCAGCGCGATGCCGGCCCAGGCCCAACTCGGCGGCCTCCGCGACCGCGCCCGCCGGGCCGTCGAGAACGCCACCGGCCGCGGCGACGCGCGGTCCGGCCGCCGCCTCTCTGACGGGCCCAGCCAGCTCGAGGCGTCGCGCGCCCGCGAGGCCGCCGCACGCGCCGCCCTCGAGGCCAGCCCCGAGCGCCAGGAGGCCATCGCGCTGGCCCGCGAGCTCATGGAGGTCTACGCCCGCCACAAGGACCAGATGGTCGACCTCGACCCCAGCCACGTGAGGGAGCTGACCGAGGCGGACCTCGCGCGGGTCGAAGCCCTCGAGGCCACGTTCCCCGAAATGCAGGCGGCCATGCTCCCGCTCGCCGAGCGCTGGGGCGACGGTGACTACGCCGCCTTCTATATGAACGTCGAGAAGGCGTTCCGGGAGATGGAGATCGACGAGAGCGACTACATGGAGACCGATGGCACCTTCCGCGGCGATCTCGACTGGGCGCTCAAGGAGATGGCCGAGACCATCGCGGACGCGGCCGAGTACCGCCAGCTGCAGGCCGCCGGCGAGGTCCCGGGCCTCCGGATGCGGCTCGACCGCCTCCGCAACGACGACAACCTCGACGACAACTCCCTCATGTGGGCGGGGAGGATCCGGGACGAGGTGGACCTCGCGCTCCGCTACGACCCGTCGAACCCGGACCTCAACGAGCTCCGGGCCGAGACGGCCGAACTGGCCACCGAGATGGAGACCGCGCTCCGCGAGCAGATCGCCGCCGCCCGGTGGCCCGGTCACGCCGCCGGCGCCCCCACGCAGCACGCCCGCGCCGTCCTGGACTACCTCCGGGGCGACGACCGCTGGGGCCAGCGCGGCGACGGCTACGAGGTCCTCGCCGTGGCCGTGCGCGGCGGCTGGCGGCCCGTCAAGCACAACATCCTCGGGCAGGTGATCCAGTGGGGCCTCCCCGTCGCGGTGGCGGCCACGAAGCCCGACTGGCGCGAGGACCTCGGCGCCGCGCGGGTCTACGAGCTGACCATGCTCGCGCCCGAGGGGCTCCCGGCCCCCCAGCGCCCGCCGTTCGACGCGGGCTACTGGGTCGGGCTCCACCAGGAGTTCGTCCCGCTCGACCGGATCCCCAACCAGTAGCCCCGTCCCGCTCGGCCGGCGGCGCGGGCCGCCGGCCGGGCTCCCCTCCGTGTTCCATCCCCAGGCCCAGG
>CAXRFJ010000592.1:0-4960 GCA_964229475.1 Rubrivirga sp. | reverse complement strand
CGCCCCGATCGACCCCCGCGCCCCGCCCGCCGACGGGCGGTCGGGGCGCGCTCGTTTCGGGGCGGGCCGCGCGCCCGCCTCGGCCGGCCCGCGGCGCCCCCGGGGCGGGGTCAGCGGGCGCCCGTGGGGCCGGCGTGGGCGGCCGGCTCGGCGCCGGGGTGGAGCGCGACGGTCTCGGAGCGCGCCTGCTCCGGCTCCGACGGCGTCTGGCCCGAGCGCTGGCCGGGCCCCCGCTCGTCGAGCGCCCGGTCGATGTTGTAGGCCGCCGAGATCAGGCCGAGGTGGCTGAACGCCTGCGGGAAGTTGCCGAGCGCCTGCCCGCTCAGGCCGGTCATCTCGGCGAACAGCCCGAGGTGGTTCGAGTAGCCCAGCATCTTCTCGAACATGACGCGCGACTTCTCGAGGTAGGCCGGCTCGATCCGCCCGGCCCGCGCGAGGGCCTCCACGAGCCAGAACGAGCACAGGTTGAACGCGCCCTCCTCGCCGCCGACGCCGTCGTCCAGCTCGCCCGTGTTGTAGCGCCAGACGAGGCAGTCGCTCGTGAGGCCGCCGTCCTCGGGCGCCTTGAGGGTCTCCTCCAGCGTCGCGATCATCCGCGGGTCGTTGGGCCCGGTGAAGAAGACGAGCGGCATGAGCAGGTTCGAGGCGTCGAGCGTCGTCCCGCCGAAGGCCTGCACGAACGCCCCGCGCTCCTCGCTCCAGCCCCGCTCCATGATGGCCTTGTAGATCTTGTCGCGCGTCTTGAGCCACCGCTTGCGGGGCGCCGGGAGCGACCGCTTGTCGGCGAGCCGGAGCGCGCGGTCGAGGGCCACCCAGCACATCAGCTTCGAGTACACGAAGTGCTCGCGCTCGCCGCGGACCTCCCAGATCCCCTCGTCGGGGCGGTCCCAGTTGGCGCAGACCCAGTCGACGTACTTGACGATGTCCTGCCAGAACTCCCACGCGATGGGCGTCCCGTACTTGTCGTAGAGGTAGACGGCGTCGAGCAGCTCGCCGTAGATGTCGAGCTGGAGCTGGCCCGCGGCGCCGTTGCCCACGCGGACCGGCCGCGAGCCCATGTAGCCCTCGAGGTGGCCGAGCTCGAACTCGTCGAGCTGGCGGCGGCCGTCGATGCCGTAGACGATCTGGAGCGGGCCGTTCGGGTCGTCGGGGATGCCGGCCTCGCACCGGTCGCGGAGCCAGCCGATGAACGAGCGGACCTCCGACGTGAAGCCGATCCGGAGGAGCCCGTAGAGCGTGAACGCGGCGTCGCGGATCCAGGAGTAGCGGTAGTCCCAGTTGCGGTGGCCGCCGAGGTGCTCGGGCAGGCTCGTGGTGGGCGCGGCGACGATGGCCCCGGTCGGCTCGAACGTCAGGAGCTTGAGGAGGAGCGCGCTGCGGCGGACCGTCTCGCGCCAGCGCCCGCGGTACGTGCAGCCGACGAGCCAGTCGCGCCAGTAGTCCGTCGTCTCGCGGAACAGGGCGTACTCGGCCTCGCGCGAGAGCGGGTCCTCGAGCCGACCGGTCGAGTCGAGGTAGCGGAGCTCGAGCGTCACGCGGTCGCCGCGCTCGAGCTCGAAGTCGCGGACGACGGCCGGCCGGTCGGGGTCGGACTCGTCGACGTAGAGCGTGCGGACGGTGCTCAGGCCCAGCCGCATCGGCCCGCCGTCGGGGCCGCCGGACTCGGACGTGAACACGGCGCCCTCGGGCGTGAGCTCGACCGTGTGCCGGCTCCGCGCGTAGTCGAACGCCGGCGCGACGCGGACCGACGCCCTGACCGTCCCGCGGATGACGCGGATGTGGCGGATCAGCCGGTGGTACCCCGCGTCGGGCCCGATGTCGCCGACGGGCATGTAGTCGACGACCTCGGCCGCGCCCTCCTCGCCCGTGAACCGCGTCACGAGCACGTTCGAGTCGGGGAGGTAGGTCTGGCGGCAGGCGTAGCCGCCGTCGACCTCGATCCGGAAGTGGCCGCCCTTCTCGTGGTCGAGGACGGCCCCGAACACCGACGGGCTGTCGAAGTGGGGCAGGCAGAGCCAGTCGACGGCGCCGTTCTTGCCGACGAGCGCGGCCGTCCGCATGTTGCCGACGAGGCCATAGTCGCCGATGGGGAGGTAGGGGGAGCTCACGGGCGGTCGCTGGATCGGGCGCGGGGGAAAACCGGACGGTCGGCGAACGGCCGCTCCCCGGCAGAGGTCCGCGGGCGCGCGCCGATACGGCCCCGCCTGACACGCGGGCCGGGCCGGGGCCTTCAGTCGAGGAACCGCCGGAGGTAGGCGACGACGTCCTCGACGCCGCCGAGGCGGTGGCCCGCGACCGTCTCGCCCTCCCCCACCTTGACGGTCACCGTCGGCTGGCGGAGGGCCTGGAGCGCGCGGAACGCGTCCTCGTCGGTCACGTCGTCGCCGAGGTAGACGGGCGTCCGGTCGGGGTGGGCGGCGGCGATCCGGGCGACGGCTGTCCCCTTCGAGACGCCCTCGGCGCGGAGCTCGACGACGGCCTTGCCCCAGATCGGCACGAGCCCGGCGGGCACGGCCTCGGCCCACGCCTCGAGCGCCGTCCGAGCGGCGTCCCAGTCCGGCGCGTGGCGGTAGTGGACGGCGAACGCGGCGCCCTTGTCCTCGACCACGACGCCCTCGGCGTCCGGCACGCCTGCCCGGAGCGCGGCGAGCGCGGCGGCGTGGGCCTCGGCGGCGCGGCGCTCGACGGTCCCGTCGGCCCAGCCCTCCTCGGCGCCGTGGAGCCCGACGGCCGGCAGCCGGAGCCCCAGCAACCGGCCCAGCGCCGCGAGGTCACGCCCGGTGACCACGACGACCTCGTGGGCCTCGGCGAGCGCGGCGAGGAGGTCGGGGACGGCCGGGTGCGGCACGGCCTTCTCGGGGTCGTCGACGAGCGGCGCCAGCGTCCCGTCGTAGTCGAGGAAAAGGAGCGGGCGGTCGGGGACGGGGGGCTGGTCCATCGGAGGGCTCGGGTGTGGTCGGATCGGGTGGTTGGGATCGCTCCGGGGGGGGACAGCCGCAGGATCGCGACGCCCCTCGCGTTCCCCGTGTCACCCGGAACCGGAGGTCGGCGGAGCCAGCGAGGCCGCGGAGCGGCGCCGTCGAAGGATCTCTGGCAGGCCCGACGCACGATCGACGCTCCCGACTCCGGTCGGAGGCCCTGCCGCACCAGAGGTCCGTGGCTGCGCCGTCGCTTCGCGGTCGCCCCCGGGCTGTGCCCTCCGCGCAGGATGACACGGGGGGAAGGCGGAGTGCGGGACGCCGGGCGTCATCCGTCCTCGGCGTCGAGCGAGTCCAGGAAGCGGCTGGCCCAGACGTGGACGTCGAGGTCGCGGACGGCCTCGCGGATGCGGCCGAGGCGGGCGCGGCGGTCGGCCTCGGGGAGGTCGAGCGCCGTGTCGAGCGTCCGCGCGAGCCCGTCGGCGTCGTAGGGGTTGACGAGGAGCGCGCCGTCGAGGTAGTCGGCGGCGCCGGTGAGTTCGGAGAGGACGAGCGCGCCGGGCCGCCCGCCGTGCTCGGCGCGGGCGGCGCTGACGGCGGCGAACTCGTGGGCGACGAGGTTCATCCCGTCGCGGAGCGGCGTCACGAAGGCGACGTCGGCGGCCTGGTAGTACGCCGCCAGCTCGGCCTGGTCGAACGACTGGTAGCGGTAGCGGACCGGCGCCCAGGCGCCCTTCGCGTAGCGCCCGTTGATCCGGCCCGAGGCCTCGTCCATCTCGCGCTTGAGTTGGTCGTAGGCCGGCACGCCGGTCCGGCTGGGCGTCGCGATCTGGACGAGCGAGACCTCGCCGTGGCGCTCGGGGTAGAGCTCGAGGAACCGCTCGAACGCCTCCATCCGGAGGAGCAGCCCCTTCGTGTAGTCGAGCCGGTCGACGCCGAGGACGATCTGGACGCCGCCAAGGTCGTCGCGGATCTCGTCGGCCATCGCGGCGGCGCCGTCGGCCAGCGCGAGCCCCTCGAACCGCTCGACGTCGATCCCGATGGGGTGGGCCTCGGCCCGGCAGCGGTGGCCCTCGAACACGATCGTCTCGCCCTCGACCGTGGCGCCCAGCAGGTCCCGCGCCGACTCGCGGAAGTTCTCGGCGTAGCCCTCCGTGTGGAACCCGACGAGGTCGGAGGCCAGCATCCCGCGCAGGAGGTCGCGCGCCGAGGGGAGGATCCGGAGGACCTCCGAGGCCGGCCAGGGCACGTGCCAGAAAAAGCCGACGCGGGCGTCGGGCAGCCCGGCGCGGATCGTCTCCGGCACGAGCATCATGTGGTAGTCCTGGACCCAGAACGTCGGCTGGGGCTCGCCCGCGGCGAGGGCCTGGCGGGCCACGTCGAGCGCGGCGTGGGCGAACCGCCGGTTCACGGCCCGGTAGGCGTCGCGGAAGGTCCGGTCGGGCTCGACGTGCTCGACGAGGTAGTGCGCGAGCGGCCACAGCACGCGGTTGGCCATGCCCTGGTAGAACGCCTCGAACTCCGTCTCCTCGAGCGGCACGCGGCGGACGGTGAAGGCGCCGGTGTCGGGCGGGTACGCCTGGGTCAGCGGCGTCTCCTCGTCGGGCCCGCGCATGGCGACCCACGCACCGCCGCGGTCTTCGAGCACGGGGAGGAGGGCCGAGGCGAGGCCGCCGAGGCTGGGCGCCCACCCGTCGGGGGTCGGGCGGATCGGGGCACGGTTGGCGACGAGGACGAGCGACACGGGGCGGGCGGGCCGTGGTGAGGGGCGGGGCCTACGCCCGTCGGCGCCCGCTGTTCAGGGAGGGCGGGACGGGAGCGCTTCCAACCGGCGCGCCCGGGCCCGCGGCCCACCGGCGACGCCCGCCGCTGGCGGGCCGGGCGTAGCTTCGGGGCGCGCCCGGATGGCGGAATGGTAGACGCGGCGGTCTCAAACACCGCTGGCCTCGCGGCCGTGTGGGTTCGAGTCCCACTCCGGGCACCACCCTTACCCCAGAAAACGGCTCCACGAGCCACCAGGCCCCATTCCACCACATAGGGTA
>CAXRFJ010000591.1:0-4344 GCA_964229475.1 Rubrivirga sp. | reverse complement strand
CGGCCGAGCCGCTGGCGGGGGCAGAAGCCGAGCCGCCCCGGCCGCGCGCCGAGGCGGAGCCCCCCGCGCCCGCGACCGTAGACGCCGAAGACCTTCCCGACAGCGACGTGCCCGACCTCTTCGGCGACCGCCCCGACCCCGGCCTCGACGAGACGCTCTCGCCCTACGAGCGGATCGAGGCCCTCATCCCCGAGGGCCACCCGCTCCACGGCATGGACTCGCTGGGCGAGGTCCGCGACTGGCTCGCGGCCACCGAGCTCGTCCCCATCGACCGCGACCGGATCAACCCCGTCCTCGGCACCGGCGACCCCGAGGCCGACCTCATGATCGTCGGCGAGGCGCCGGGGGCCGACGAGGACCGGACCGGCGAGCCGTTCGTGGGCCGCGCGGGCCAGCTCCTCAACAAGATCCTGGAGGCCGTCCACTTCCGGCGCGAGGAGGTCTACATCACGAACATCCTCAAGAGCCGGCCGCCCAACAACCGCGACCCGCTGCCCGACGAGGTCGAGGCCCACATCCCGGTCCTCTACAAGCAGATCGCGCTCGTCCGCCCGAAGATGATCCTCGCCGTCGGGAAGAGCGCGGGCAACGGGCTGCTCGGCAAGAAGTCGTCGCTGGCGTCGCTGCGGGGCACCTTCAACGACTTCTACGGGCTCCCGCTGATGGTGACCTACCACCCGGCGGCCCTCCTCCGCAACCCCCAGTGGAAGCGGCCGACGTGGGAGGATGTCAAGCTCCTCCGGACGAGGTACGACCAACTCACGGGCTCCGCCTAACCTCCCCCGATTGTCCCGGCCCCGCGTGTTGCGTGTTTCGTGTTGCGTGGCCGGCCCGACAGAACACGCAATACGAAACACGCTACCGCCCCCATGGCCGACCCCGACGAGTTCCAGCAGCGCCCCCTCCGCATCGACGAGGACATGCCCGGCGTCCCCATCGAGAAGATGGCGGGCAACCGGCGGCGCCCGCTCAACGTGCTGCCGATGCAGCAGCAGGCCGGGCGGATGCCGCCGCAGGCGACGGAGGTCGAGCAGTCGGTCCTCGGCGCCATGCTCATCGAGCGCGAGGCGATCCCGAAGGCCATCGAGATCCTGCCCTCGGACGCGTTCTATGAGCCCAAGCACCAGCGGATCTTCGAGGGCATCGAGGCCCTCTTCGAGCGCGGCAACCCCGTCGACCTCATCACGCTCACCGAGGAGCTCAAGCGCCGCGGCGACTACGACCAGATCGGCGGGTACTACCTCACCGAGCTGACGACGCGCGTCGCGTCGGCGGCCAACGTCGAGTACCACGCCCGGATCATCGCGGAGAAGAGCCTCCTCCGCAAGCTCATCACGACGATGACCGGCGTCGTGGGCCAGGCGTTCGACCCGACGACCGACGCGTTCGACCTGCTCGACAACGCCGAGCGGGAGATCTTCCAGATCTCGGAGTCGCAGCTCCGCAAGGGCGCCGTCGACATGAACTCGGTGGTGCACCAGACGATGCAGCACCTCGAGTCGATCCACGGGCGCGAGGGCGGCATCACGGGCGTCCCGTCGGGCTTCACGGCGCTCGACGCGATGACCGGCGGCTGGCAGCCGTCCGACATGGTCATCGTGGCGGCGCGGCCGTCGATGGGCAAGACGGCGTTCTCGCTGGCGATCACGCGGAACGCGGCGCTCCACCCGGAGAAGCCGGCCGGCGTCGCCTACTTCTCGCTCGAGATGAGCGCGCAGCAGCTCGCCCAGCGCCTCCTCACGTCGGAGGCCCGCGTCGACGCCCAGCGCGCGCGGACGGGCCGGCTCCACGACGACGACTGGCCCAAGCTGGCGCGCGCCGCCGGCCGCCTCTCGGCCGCCAACATCTTCATCGACGACACGCCGGGCCTCGGCATCCTCGAGCTCCGCGCCAAGTGCCGGCGGCTCAAGGCCGAGCACGGGATCGGGCTGGTCATCGTCGACTACCTCCAGCTCATGCACGGGACGGCCCAGACGAAGGGCAGCAACCGCGAGCAGGAGATCGCCCAGATCTCGCGGTCCCTCAAGGGCCTCGCCAAGGAGCTCGACGTGCCGGTCATCGCGCTCTCGCAGCTGTCCCGCGCGGTCGAGACCCGCGGCGGCGACAAGCGGCCGCAGCTGTCGGACCTCCGCGAGTCGGGCTCGATCGAGCAGGACGCCGACGTCGTCATGTTCATCTACCGCGCCGAGCGGTACGGCATCACGGTCGACGAGAACGGCAACTCGACGGAGGGGCTCGGCGAGCTCCTCATCGGGAAGCAGCGGAACGGCCCGATCGGCGACGTGAAGGTGGCGTTCGTCAACCAGTACGCCCGGTTCGAGAACCTCACGAGCTACGTGTCGAGCGACACCTCGGGCGGCTACGACGACTACCCGCCGGCGGGCGGCGAGCTCGGCGGGGGCGGCGACGGCTACGGCGGGGGCGGCGGCTACGACGCGCCGCCGCCGCTCCCCCCCCCGGCCACCGACGCCCCGTTCTAGCCCCGCCCGCCTCGGCGACCCGGTCGCCGAGGCGGGGAGGCCGGCGCCCGCTCAGTCGGCGTCGTCGCAGGACACCGCCGGGTTGAAGTCGGCGAAGAGGCCGGACGGGTTGTGCCGCCACACCCACATGTGGAGGGCCCAGCCGCCGGCGCCCTCGCTCGGCACGAACGTCTCGCCGAACAGCTCGGGCGCCGGGCCGGTCTCCGGCACGACCCCGAACGGCACGACGTACTCGACGCCGACCAGCTGGAGCCGGCCGCCCTTCGTGGGCTCGTAGAGCAGGACCTCGGGCTGGGTCGGGTCCAGGGCGCCGTCCATCAGGCCGAGGTTGACGTAGTGGTGGCCCATCCCGCCGAGCTCGGGGTGGGCCACGCACGGGCTCACGACGACGGCGCCCCACCCGTCGGCGACGGCCGCGTCGACGCGGTGGTAGGCGGCCGTCGCGCGGCGCACGGTCGAGACGGCCGACCGGAGAGACGCATCGGTCGCCCGCGCCTCCGAGGGCGAGGTGGCGTCCGTAGTGACGGGAGCGGGGCCGACGGCGTCGCACGCGCCGAGCGCGAGGGTGGCGGCGAGCAGGGACAGAGTGTGGAGTCGCATGGGAGGGATGGGTTGGTGATCGGTCGGGCCCTGCGCCCTCCACCCGAGCGGCGGAACGGGACCGGCCTCCAGCAGAGTCCGGCCGACGTGACGCGCCCCCTCCGCCTCTTGCGGAGGGTCACAGGACTGCCCACGTGTCCCTCCGCCGTTTCCGCCCCGCCCGTGTCGTCCCCTCGCCGCCGCCTCGCCGTCACCCTCGCCTGGACCGGGGCGCTCACGGGCGTCGTCGGCGCGGTGGCGGCCCTCGTCAGCGACGGCACGGAGCCGGTCTTCCTGACCGACTCGATCTCGTACGTCCCGTCGGAGGCGTGGGGGCTCCACGGGCTCGTGGTGGGCGCGACGATGGCACTGCTCGCGTTCGCGCTCTGGGGCGGCGGCCAGCTCGCCGGGTGGCTCATCCGGCGGGGCCTCCTCTTCACCGTCGTCGGCGTGTTCCTGGCCGGCATGGGCGCGCTGATGGTCGCCCTGGCCCTCGGGCTCGCGCCGCTCGACGACGGCCAGCGGGTGATGTTCGGCGGGGTGCTGGGGCCGGTGTTCGTCGGGATGGGCGGGTGGATGCTCCTGGCCGACCTCCGCGCGCGGCGTCGGTCCCGCGGCTGACCCGGCCCGCCTCGCGGGCGCCCCCGCCCGGGCCGCCGAGGCGGGGTAAGCCAGCCCAGTGCCGGGGCGTCCGGGGCACATGACGGACCCCATCGACCCGCGCGTCGGCATCGGGCACGTCCACCTCAAGGTGGCCGACCTCGACCGCGCGCTCGGCTTCTACCGCGACGTCCTCGGCTTCGAGGTCACCCAGCGCTACGGCACGCAGGCCGCGTTCCTCTCGGCCGGCGGCTACCACCACCACATCGGGCTCAACACGTGGGAGAGCCGCGGCGGCTCGCCTCCGCCGCCGGGCGCTACCGGGCTCTACCACGTCGCGATCCTCTACCCCGACCGCCCGACGCTGGCCGACGCGCTCCGCCGGCTCGTCGAGGCGGGATGGCCGCTCGACGGGGCCTCGGACCACGGCGTGAGCGAGGCCCTCTACCTCCGCGACCCCGACGGCAACGGCGTCGAGCTCTACCGCGACCGGCCCGAGGCCGAGTGGCCCCGCGACGCCAGCGGCGCCCTGGCGATGACGACCGGCCCGCTAGACGTCCGCGCGCTCCTCGCCGAGGCTTAGCCCCTCCGCGTGAGCACGTCGAGGCGGTAGGCCTCGGCGCGGTGGCACCAGGGGCCGTCCCACGTCGCGTGGGCGCGCGCGGCCCCGTGGACGGAGTCGGCC
>CAXRFJ010000590.1:0-5036 GCA_964229475.1 Rubrivirga sp. | reverse complement strand
GGGGGGGCCCCCCCCGCCGAGCGGCCGCCGGTGCCCTGACCGCTCCCCGTCGCCCCGTACGGCTGCGTGGTCGCGTAGCCGTGCGCGGGGGCCGCGGAGCCGCCCCCGCCGTAGGACCCGTACGCCTGGGCGCCGTAGGGGTTGGACCCGTAAGGGTCCGGATACGCCGGGTCCACGGGCGCGGCCGGGTCGAGGGCCGTCTCGTCGTAGTACCCGGCCGCCGCCTCGTCGACGTACGCGCCCGGGGGCGGGCTGGCGGGCGCGGCCTGGGCAGCCGGCGCGGCCGAGTCGCTGCCTCCGAACACGACGAGGAGCAGGCAGAGGACGGTCCCGGCGATGAGGACGCCCGCCATCACGAACTTCCGGTCGATCCGGACGGGCTCGTTCCGGCCGTCGGGCTCGGGCTCCAGGACGTCGGCGACCCGGCGCTCGTCGGTGAGCATGTCGGGCGTCGTCCAGTCGTCCTCGGGTTGGCCGTCGTCGAGCTGGAGGCCGTCGCCGAGAGCACTACCGCCGGGAGCACCGTCGCCAGAAGAGGGCCACGTACCGGGCGGGGCGGACGGCGCGGAGACCTCCGGGTCGAGGGTGGGCGAGTCCACGTCGGGGGGACCGAACGGCTGGAGATCGTCGTCGTCGTGGGGAAACATGGCGTGCTTCTGCGCTGGGCCGCCCTCGCCTTTCGAGGGCGGGGCGGGTTAGTCGTTGACGCGGAGGATTCGGGCGGAGCGCTCGACCTGGCGCGTGCCGCCGAGCCCGAGGAACCCGGTGCGGACCGTGGCCCCGAGCACGAGCTCGAACACGTCGGCCGTCCGGTCCGTCACGTAGGTCCCGTCGTCGTAGGCGTAGTTGAGGACCTCTCGCTCGCCGCCCGGCCCCTGGACGTAGAGGACGGGGACCGTCCCGCCCCGGAGCCGCGCGGGGTCGAGCTGGACGTAGGTGTGGACGCCGTCGTCGAACACCCGCGCGACCAGCTCGCGGGCCTGGCGGTCGCCGACGGTCCGGTAGTTGAACGAGAGGTCGTCGAGCGAGGCCAGATCCTCGAGCGTCGGCTCGGCCGAGCGCGCGGCGGTCGCGGCGGCCTCGGCCGCGCTCGCCGCGAGGGCGTCGTCGGGGTAGTAGAACCGGATGTGCCGGGCGTAGCGGGGCTGCGGGTTCTGCGCCTCGGCCCGCCGGGCGCGTCGGGACCGCGCGCGCCGGGGCGCCGGGGCCGAGTCGAGCGTGACGTGGTAGACCCGGCGGTCGGTCGAGACCACGAGGTTCGTCGTCACGTCGTGGGCGAGCGGCTTCACGACGACGAGGGGGACGCGGCCCGCCGGCCCGGTCTGCGTCTGCTCGATGGCGAACCGCTCGGTGTCGCCGGCGACGATGCCCAAGACCGTCTCACCCGGCTGGAGCTCGATGACCGACGCCCGGAGCGGAGCCGCCGCGAGGACGGGCTGGCTGTGCCCGAACGGGAACACCATGACCGTCGACTGGCGGAGGACGCCCGCGCGCCCGGTCCGCTGGTACTCCGCCACGAGCTCGCCGAGGGCCTGCTCCATCTGGGCCGACGTGACGACGACGGACCCCGACGTGAACCCGTCTCCGACGAGGGTGCCGTCGGGGCCAGGCATGGCGACGGTCGCCGTAGCGCCGGAGGCGAGGACGATGGTCTCGGGCTCCGCGGCGGACGGCCCGGCGTCGGCCTGCGCAAGGGCGGCGGGGACGGAGGCGACGACGAGCGCTGCCAGCACGGCGGCGAGTACGGGGCGGGGCGTGCGGGGCATCGGCGGGCGGGGTGTGGTTCACCTCGGTAGGTGCCGGACCGTGCTCGACCCCGCCACTCCCATCTGATTTCCCTCGCCGGTTGGGCCGCCTTGGGCAGAGCCGCACTGTCGCCCGGAGACTGGCCGACGCTTATCCGGCCCTGCGTCGCCCGATACCAGTCCTGTAGCCTCGCATCGCAACCTGGGGACCGGGGTCCCGTAGGGGGCTCGCCCACAGACACCGCCCCTGGTGCTCGTCCGTCTCGCTGCCGCCATCGACGTACTCGCTGTGTGAGGGAGCTAAAAGGAAGCGCGCCAATGCTCGGCACGGCCCACATCGCACTCGCTGTCGTCTCCTTGACCCTGGGGGCGATGGTGTTTCTTCGGCAGAAGGGCGGCCGGCGTCATCGTCTCCTCGGCCGTCTCTACGCCGGCGCACTGGTTCTCGTGACGCGAGCGCGCTGTTGGTCTACGAGGAGTCCTCGGGTCCCGGGCCGTTCCACGTCCTCGCGCTCGTCAGCCTCGCCACGCTGAGCGCGGGCGTCGTCCCGGCCCTCCTGCGCCGGCCGGGGGGGGGCTTGGTTGGAGGCCCACGCCTACTTCATGAGTTGGTCGTACGTCGGGCTCGTCGCCGCGGGCGTCGCCCAGGTGGGAACGATGGTCGCGGGACCTGGCGCGCTCCCGGTCGTGCTCCCATCGGTCCTGGTCGTGCTGGTCGGCGCCCTGCTGATCCACGGCCGTGTACCCAGGGTCCTTTCAGGCTTCGCCCGCAAGGAGGTGCGCCCTGGCGGTCCGCTGTACGGATCTCAGCCGCCCTGAAGGTCGGCGACACGACCTCCGAACACCGGGCGGCCCCACGCCGCCCTCGGGTCAGTCTCAAGCGTTCCGGCCACTGTGCCGGAATACGATGTACAAAATGTCGTACACTGAGGGGCCACCCACGCGCCGTGTCCGACTCTCTCAAGCCGCTCGGCTTCTGGGCCGACGCCCGCGAGGTCCTCCGGGACTGCCCGGCCCCCGTCCGCTAGCGGGTCGGGTTCGCGCTCGACGAGGCCCAGCGCGGCAAGACGTCCGGGAGCGCGAAGCCCCGGAACGACGTCGGGAAGGGCGTCTATGCCGTCACCACCGACCACGACACCGAGACCTACCGGACGTTCTACGTCGCCCGTTTCGCCGAGGCCGTCTACTGCTTCTACGTCGTCCGCAAGAAGGTGACGACGGGGAAGGCCCTCCCCGAGCGTCAGAAGAAGCTGGCGGCGACCCGGTGCCGAGAGATCATCGAGTGGCGGGCGTCCGAGGGCCTCCGCTGAACCCGACCGTCACCACCTGTCCCCAAGACCCCTACCGCTATGCCCGGTCCCACCCGCTCCACCGGCAACGTGTTCGAGGACCTCGGCTTCGAGTCCGAGGAGGCCGCCCTCCTCCGCGTCAAGAGCCGCCTGCTCTCGTCGCTCGCGTCGTTCGTGGCCGAGTTCGACACCCAGGCCGACGCCGCTGCGGCCCTCGGGGTCTCCCGGCCGCGGGTCTCCGAGATCAAGAACGGCCACCTTGACAAGTTCTCGACCGACAACCTCATCGGGCTCTGCTACCGGGCCGGGCTCCGCGTCCCCGACTTCGACCTCGTTCCGGTGGGGTGACCCCTTGCCGGACCCGGCACGCCACGTCGATGCCCGCGAGCCGCTCGCACGGCCGGTCGGGCGCGTCCTCAACGGAGTCTTGGAGGCGGGCTATAGGCGCGGGCGTCCGTCGGTATCGGCGCCTGGGGGAGGTCCGCTGGCGTTTGGATCGGGGCCGTCGCCGCACCCGGCGGACAGAGGGAGCATGTGATTGTGCCGGGGTAAGGGGGGCGGTCGTGGCGGTGTCGCCGCTACGGGCGTGGCGGAGTAGAGTCCGCCGGGGGGGCGTCGAAGATGGAGCCGGTGTTGTAATCCCGCCCGGTCATTCCTTCGGCGCTCCGGCGGGTTCGCTCGGTGACGAGGGCGCTATAGGCGAGCGCGAACGCCCGACCCGACTGGGCCTCGTCGAGCCGCCCGTCGAGGTCGCGGCCACCCCCGCGCGCCTCGGGTATGTAGGCCTCGTACACGTCCGTGCAGGCACCCCGTCGGCCGACGACGGCCCCGTCGAGAAGCGCTTCGAGACAGAGCGTGGCACCGTCGAGGTAGGTCTCGGTCCTCCCCTCCCCCTCGGACAGCCAGTAGGCCGCGTCGTAGTCGGGTAGGGGGGCGCACGGCTCGTCGGGGGCGTCCTCGATGCAGGCGGCGAGGTGAGCGACCGACTCGGCCATCCCATTGGCAGCAGGACCAGAGGGCACCGTGTCGGTCTCCGATCCGCACCCGGCGGCGAGGAGGCCGACGAGGAGCATGGCGAAGAGCGGCTGTCGGGTCCGAGAGATGGGGCGAGGAGTGCAAAGGGAAGCGGTGGAGCGCATGGGGCCGGTAATTCTGGGAGGGTCCCCGGCCGACGCATAGGCCGGGGACCTTTTCGGTGGATCGGGACAGCTAGAAGATCCCGGTCGCGTTGTAGTCCACTCCGCTCATGCCCGAAGAGTTCGCGGTGGCCTGCGCGGCGGCCCTCCGGCCGACGTCGACCACGTAGGCCCGTCGGGCAGCGACCGCCGCCTGCGTCCGGGCCTCCTGGTCGATCTGGAGGAGCGCCGTCTGCCGGAGGAGCTGGGACTCCTGGGCCTGGTAGGCCTGGACGGTCCCCTGGACCTCGGCGATCCGCTGGGCCGTGTCGGCGCCCCGGATCTGGCGTTGGAACTCGGCCAGGTCCGCCTGCGCCGCCTGGATCTGGACGGCGTGCTCGCGGATCGAGCGGAGCGTCCCGAGGGCCGAGTCGAGCTCGTCGTCCAGCCAGGCGTCCGTCGTCGTCGCGGTGGCGGTGGGGTCGGCCCCCCGGTAGAACGAGTCGAAGTCGCTCACGAGCGAGGCCGAGGCGTACGCCACGTTCGAGCCGGAGACGAGCGTGGCGTCCACGGCCGAGACGAACCCGGTGACGTCGCGGAGGTTGTAGCGCGCGAGCCGCCGGAGGTTGTCCGTGAAGGCCCGGAGCTGGTCGCGGTTCGTGCGGAGCTGGTCGACGATCTTCCGACCGTTCCAGACGCTCTTGGCGATGTGGGCCGGGTCGACGACCGCCCACTGCGCCGTCGCCTCCTGGGCGGGCAGGGCGAACAGGACGAGGAGGGCGAGCGGGGCGAGGGTCCTGGAGCGGACCCGTCGCGTGCTCGTCGGGGGAGGTCCGCCGCGTCCGAGGACGTGGCGGCGTGACCGGACCCCTGGGGGGCCGGAGAGA
>CAXRFJ010000589.1:0-2770 GCA_964229475.1 Rubrivirga sp. | reverse complement strand
TCCCCGTGCCCGACCTCCTCCCGCGTCCCCGGTTCCGGCCGGACATCGAGGGGCTCCGGGCCGTGGCCGTCCTCCTCGTCGTCGCGTTCCACGCGGGCGTACCCGGGCTCGAGGGCGGGTTCGTCGGGGTCGACGTGTTCTTCGTCGTCTCCGGCTACCTCATCACGTGGCTCCTCGTCGACGAGGCCGGGCGGGCGGGGCGGATCGACCTGTGGCGGTTCTACGCGCGGCGGGCGCGGCGGCTGGTGCCCGCGCTCCTCGTCCTCCTCGTCGTCACCGCGGCGCTCGCGGCCGTGCTCTACGCGCCGATGGAGCAGCGCGACGTGGCCCGCCTCTGGCCGCTCGCCGCGCTCTACCTCAGCAACGTCGGGTTCGCGGACTGGGCGCCGGACTACCACGGGCCGCGCGCGGCCGAGCACCCGCTGCTCCACACATGGTCGCTCGGCGTCGAGGAGCAGTTCTACCTCGTCTGGCCGGGACTCGTGCTCCTCGGCCTCGGGCTGTGGCGGCGCGCCCGAGCGCCCCACCTCCGCCGCCTCGGGCTCGTGCTGGGCGCGGTCACGGTGCTCTCATTCGCGGTGTCGACCGTGCTCACCTACGCGCCGGTCGGCCGGGCGTGGGCGTTCTACCTGTCGCCGGCGCGGGCGTGGGAGTTCGGCGTCGGCGCGCTGGCGGTGCTCGTGCCCGGCGCGGTGCCGAGGCGGTGGGCCGAGGTGCTGGGGTGGGGCGGGCTCGCGGGCGTCGCCGCGGCCAGCGTCCTGTTCGACGCGTCGACCCCGTTCCCGGGCGTCGCGGCGCTGCTGCCGGCGCTCGCGACGGTCGCCGTGCTCCGGGCGGGAGGCTGTGAGGAGGCGTCGGTCGTCCGGGCCCTCTCCGTCCGGCCGCTCCAGTGGGTCGGCGGGCTCTCGTACTCGTGGTACCTCTGGCACTGGCCGGCCCTCGTGTTCGCCCAGTCGGCGCTGGGGCCGATGGCGCTCGGCGGACGCATGGCGACGGCGATCGTCTCGCTCGTCCCGGCGTGGCTGTCGTATCGGATCGTGGAGGCCCCGATTCGGTACGCGCCGTCGCTCGTCGGCCGGCCGCGGCGGAGCCTGGCGTGGACGGTCGGGGCGACGGTCGTGCTCACGGCGCTCACGCTCAGCTGGTGGCGGGCCAGCACGGCGTGGGCCGAGCGGCCCGGGCAGGCCGAGTTCTCGGCCGTCCGCGCCGACCTCCCGCAGATCTACGCCGACGGCTGCGACCGCTACGGCGAGGCCGCGCTCGTCGAGTGCGCCTACGGCGACGCCGAGGCGGAGCGGGTCGCGGTCCTCGTGGGCGACAGCCACGCGGGGCAGTGGTGTCCAGCGCTCCACGCCGCGACCGCGGCGGCCGGCTGGCGGCTCGTCGTCTACACGCTCTCGGCCTGCCCCGTCGCCGACGTGCCCGTCATCTACAACGAGGTGCTGGGCCGCGACTACGTCGCGTGCGTCGCGTGGCGCGGGGCGGCGATGGACGCGATCGGCACGATGCGACCCGACGCCGTGTTCGTGTCGATGTCGAACGCCTACGACCTGTCGCCCGACGTGTGGGCGGACGGGACGCGCCGGACGTTCTCGGCGCTGGCGGAGCGCACTCCGCGCCCGGTCCTCGTCCTCGACCCGCCGGCCGCGCAGGTCGACGTGCCGGCGTGCCTCGCGCAGGCCGCGTGGCGGCCGGGCACGGCCCTCGACCCCGACTGCCGCCCGCGCGGCTCCGACGCTGACGACGCGGCGCGGGTCGCGGCGCAGGCGGCGGCGGGCCGGTCGGTCGCGGGCGTCGCCGTGCTCGACCTCGCGGAGGCCGTGTGCCCGGGTGGGGCGTGCGGGCCGCGCGCCGGCGAGACCCTCCGGTACCGTGACGGCGGGCACCTGTCGCGGGCGTTCGCCGCGTCGCTGGCGGGCGAGTTCGCGCCGTCGCTGGAGGCCGCGGCGGACGGCTGAGACGCGTGCGGCTGCGGCCGACCGGCGTCAGATGTGGCGGAGTTGTGTCGGCCGTCCGCTCGTCCTGCGACGATGCGGAGGGGGCAGATGAACCGGGCCGTGTGGCCCGTAGTGTCGGCCCACGACGTTCCCCCGTTCCCCATGACCCGATTCTCCGACCTCCTCCACCGTCTCGGCGTCGCCGTGCTCATCGGCCTCGGCGTCGCGCTCGCCGCCGACGCGCAGCCGCCCGCCCGCCCCGGCCTCGACGCCCGCCTCGACCGGCTCACCCAAGACCTCGACCTCACGGCCCAGCAGACGGCCTCCCTCGACGCGCTCGCCCAGCGCTACGCCGACGCCGACCGCGCCGACCTCTGGTCCGCCGCCGCCGACGTCTCCTCGATCCTCACCGACGCCCAGATCGACCAGCTCCGAGAGGCCGCCGAGGCGCGCCGGGCCGAGCGCCGCGAAGGGCGGGGCGGTCGCCGTCGGGACCGGCCCGCCGAGGGCCGGCGTCCGCGGGGCGACCGGGCGCGCGGCGACCGCCAGCGCGGCGACCGCGTCCCGCTCACCGACGAGCAGCGCGAGGCCCTCCGCGCCATCCGAGCCGACGTCCGCGAGCGGACCGAGGCGCTCGTGACGCGGTTCCGCGAGGGCGACCTCACGGAAGACGCGTTCGTCGCCCAGACGAAGGCGCTCCGCGACGAGGCCGCCCGCCGCAGCGCCGAAGCGCTCCCGGCGGAGGCCGCCGAGCGGATGGCCGAGCGCCGGCAGCGGCGCGAGGCCGAGCAGGCCGCCCGCGAGGCCGCCCTCGACCTCACCGAGGCGCAGAA
>CAXRFJ010000588.1:0-2111 GCA_964229475.1 Rubrivirga sp. | reverse complement strand
CCCCGACGGGCACGCTGGCGGACCGGCACGAGGACAGCACGACGCCTGCGACGGCGAGCGCGACGATGAGTAGGAGCGTTCGCACGCCTACTGGGAGGGCAAGCAGGCCGGTCACCCCGTGGGGACCGGGGCGGGGGTCAGAATACCGGCCCCGTCGGCGCGGCTGTCAGCGCTCGCAGGCGGGCGCGTCGGCGTCGGGCTCGCCCGAGGGCACCGCGCGGACGTAGTCGCGGGCGCCCCAGGCCCTCCACTCCCCCAGGTCGGGCGGCGCCGGGTCGCCGTTCAGCGCCGTCTCGCGGTGGACGGCCGTCGCGTAGCCGAAGAACGTGGCGCCCTTCTGGCGGAACGGCTCGCCGTCGAGGTTCTCGGGCCGGGTCTGGGCGTCGTACCCGACCCACCAGACGCGCTCGTACGTCCCGCTCGCGAACGCGCGGACGGCGTCGCCGACGGCCTTGTGGTCGGGGTGGTCGCACGGGTTGAAGCCGGGGCGCTCGGCGCACGCCGGGTCCGCGTTGTCGGCCCCGGAGTAGTCGGGCGCGTGGATCTGGAGAGGGGCCGCCTCCGACGCGGCGGCCCGCTCCGCGTCGACGATGGCCTCCAGCGTCCCCCAGAAGTCGGCCCACGACGTGTAGGTGGTGGAGCCGTCGACGGCGGCGACCGGTTTCCCGGCGTCGCGGAGCTGGGACAGCGACTCGTTGCCGGTGGCGGGGTAGCCGTCGCCGCCGCGCCACCGGCCGTCGGGCAGGCGGAGGACGTAGCTCGCGCTGTTGCCCACCGTGTAGCGGACGACCGGGTGCCCGTTCGCCTCGACCACGTCGACGGTCACCGGCGCGGGCCCGACCACGGCGCGGACGGCCTCGACGGCGCCGCGCTCGCGGGCCTCCCACCAGCCGTCGGTCCGGCCGGCGTCGCCGGCCGTCGCGTAGACGAACACGACGCGGGCGCCCGGCGTGGCGAGGTCGGCGGCGGCGGCGTTGCCGCGGAACAGCTGCCAGTCGTCCTGGTGCCCGCCGACGTAGAACGAGAGCGCGGTCGGCGCGTCCTGGGCCGCCAGCGGGGCGGCGACGAGCAGCGCGAGGGCGGCGTTCCGGAGGAGGTGCGACATGCGGCGAGTGGGGGCGGGACGGGCACGATACGGCCTGCGCCCTCGATCCCGAGTCTCGCCGCCTCGGCGCCGCGGCGGGCGGGAACGCAGCGGGAGACAGCGGGCACGCCGGCGACGTCCGCCGGGAGACGGGCCAATCAGGTCTCCTCCTCGCATGAGAAGGGGTGCCGGCCGGCGGGGTGGTCCTTCGAGCGAGGCGGGCTGAATGCCCCCCTCATTGGAGGAGGGAGGCGTCTTCGCTCGCCCAGTCGCTCTCTACGAGGGCGACGACCTCCTCGGCGCAGCCCCACGACAGCGTCACGCCGGAGCCCCCATGCCCGTAGTTGTGGACGACGCGGACGCCGTCGACCGTCTCGGCCTCCAGCCGGACCGTCGGGCGGCACGGACGGATTCCGACGCGGTCGGTCAGCACCTCGGCGCCCGCCAGCTCCGGCACGAGGCGCTCGCACCGCTGGCGGAGGGCGTCGGCCGTGGCCGCGTCGAGCGCCGCATCGTCGGCGTGCTCCTCGGCCGTGCCGCCCAGCACCACGTCGGACCCGCGCGGGATGACGTAGGTCGGGCCAGCGTCGTCGATGAGGAACCGGGTGACGGCGGGCGCCCGCACGACCTGGATCTGGCCGCGGACGCCGTAGACCTCGGGGTCACCGGCCACCTCGCGCGCCGCCAGCCCGGTACAGTTCACGACCCCGTCGGCCGCCCCGCGGGCCTCGCGGAGGTCGGCGACGGCCCGCTGCGTGATCGCGACGCCCTCCGCCTCGGCGCGGCGGCGGAGCCAGCCGAGGTACACCGACATGTCGACGACCGGCAGGCGCAGCGCGAAGCCGTCCGCCAGGCCCGGCGGCAGCTCGGACGCCTCGGCCCGCCGGAAACCGGGGACGGCTTCCTTCCACCACGGGTCGGGCACGGGCTCGCGGAAGACCTCCAGCCCGTCGCGCATCACGACGCCCGTCGCGGGGGCGTCGGCGAGGCGGGCGAACGTCCGGAGACTGACGGCGCCCCGTTGCAG
>CAXRFJ010000587.1:0-3859 GCA_964229475.1 Rubrivirga sp. | reverse complement strand
GCCGTCTCGGGGATCGGCGGCCGGGCCGGCGCGTCGCCGGTCGCGGGTGCGGCCGGGGCGTCGACGGGGTGCGTCTTGCCGGCCGGCTCGGGCGTGTCGGGGCGGGCGCCCTCGTCGCCGCGGGGCTGGGGCGGGGGGCCGCCGGGCCGGGCGGCCGAGTCGTCGGGGAGGGGAGCCATGAGTGAGGGGTAATGAGTGAGGGGTGATGAGAAGGCGGGTGGGGCGACGAGCCCATCATCCTTTACCCTTCACTCATCACCTCCAGAATCGAGGCCTCCACCTCGCGGGCCGAGAACGGCAGGCCCTGGACCTTGCTCAGGCCGCGGGCCGGGACGAGGAACCGGTCGCGGAGGACGTGGACGAGCTGGCCGTTGTTGAGCTCGGGCACGAGGACGTGGTCGTACCGCTCCAGCGCTTCGCCGAGGCCGGGGGGGAGCGGGTTGAGCCAGCGGAGGTGCGCGTGGCCGACGCGGTGGCCGCGGGCCCGGGCGCCCTCGACGGCCTTCTTGATGGCCCCGTACGTCGAGCCCCAGCCGACGACGAGGACGTCGCCGGCCTCGTCGCCCTCGACCTCGACCGGCCCGAACGACTCGGCGATCCGCGCCACCTTCTCGGCGCGCGTCTCCGTCATCCGCTGGTGGTTCTCGGGGTCGTAGCTCACGCCGCCGGTCCGGCTGTCTTTCTCGAGCCCGCCGATCCGGTGCTCCAGCCCGGCCGTGCCGGGCCTGGCCCAGCCGCGCGCGAGCGTGGCCTCGTCGCGGCCGGAGGGGAGGACCTGGCCGTCGTCGGTGCGCGCGGCCGAGTCCGCCTCGGCGAAGCGGACCGGGATGTCGGGGAGCGCGTCGGTGTCGGGCAGCTTCCACGGCTCGGAGCCGTTGCCCAGGTAGCCGTCGGAGAGGACGATGACCGGCGTCATGTACTTGAGGGCGACCCGGGCGGCGTGGTAGGCCGCGAGGAAGCACTCGCCGGGCGTCTTCGGGGCGAGGACCGGCGTCGGCGTGTCGCCGTTGCGGCCGTAGATCGCCATGAGGAGGTCGCTCTGCTCCGTCTTCGTCGGCATCCCCGTGCTCGGGCCCGCGCGCTGGACGTCGATGACGACGAGCGGGAGCTCGACCATCGTGGCGAGGCCGAGGAACTCGCCCTTGAGGGCCATCCCCGGGCCCGACGTCGCCGTGACGCCGAGCGCGCCGCCGAACGACGCGCCGATCGAGGCGCCGATCGCCGCGATCTCGTCCTCGGCCTGGAAGGTCTTGACGCCGAAGTTCTTGTACTTCGAGAGGGCGTGGAGGAGGTCCGAGGCCGGCGTGATCGGGTACGTCCCGTAGAACACGTCGAGGCCGGACTTCGCGGCGGCGGCGGCGAGCCCGAGCGCCAGCGCTTCGTTCCCCTTGATCGCGCGATACGTGCCCGGCGGGAGGTCGGCCGGGGCCACCTCGTAGCGGGCGACGAAGCTCTCGGAGATGTCGCCGTAGTGGTAGCCCGTGTCGAGCGCGCGGAGGTTCGCGTCGCGGATCTCCGGGACCCGCTCGAACTTCCGCCGGATCCAGGCGCGGGCCGGCTCGACGGGCCGCGTGTAGAGCCACAGCGCGAGGCCGAGCGCGAACATGTTCTTCGCCCGGTCGACCTCCTGCTTCGAGAGGCCGGTCTCCGCGAGGGCCTCGTGCGTGAGCCGCGTGAGCTCGACGTCGTGGCGCTCGTAGCCGTCGAGCGTCCCGTCCTCGAGGGGGTTCGCGTCGTAGCCCGCGAGGGAGAGGTCGCGGTCGGTGAACCCGTTCGTGTTGACGAGGACGGCCCCGCCGGGGCGGACGCGGCCCAGGTTGACCTTGAGCGCTGCCGGGTTCATCGCCACCAGGAGGTCCACCTCGTCGCCCGGCGTGTGGACGGCCGTCGAGCCGAAGTGGAGCTGGAAGCCGGAGACGCCGTAGAGCGTCCCGGCGGGCGCGCGGATCTCGGCCGGGAAGTCCGGCAGCGTCGAGAGGTCGTTGCGGGCGTGGGCCGTCGCGAGCGTGAACTGCGAGCCCGTCAGCTGCATCCCGTCGCCGGAGTCGCCGGCGAACAGGACGACGACCTCGTCGAGCGTGGTCGTGGGGACGGTGGGGAGCTCGGACATGGGGAGGCGGCGGGGGAGGGCAACGTACGCGACCCGGCCGGACGGGCTTCCCCGTGGGGCCGCGGTCCGTGTCAACGTGGGGCGAAAACGCGGCCGCAGGGGCGCGGGCGGCCCCTCGCGGGCCGCGGTTATTCACGGAACAGCACGGCCGGACGGCCGGGTATCACTCCACCTCTCGGCCCCCGCCATGTCCTCCGACTTCTCGTCGCTGTTCTCACGCCCCAAGCCGGTGGTGGCCGTGATCCACGCCGGCCCGTCGCCGGGCGTGCCGGGGTCGATCGGGGTGGCCTCGGCGGTGGACCGGGCCGTGGCCGAGACGCGCCTGCTCGTCGAGCTCGGCGTCGACGGCCTCCTCGTCGAGAACGCCCACGACGCGCCGGCCCTCCCGGACGAGGAGACCGGGCCCGAGGTCGTGGCCTACATGACGCGGATCGCCGTGGCCGTCCGCCGCAACGCGAACCGGCTGCCCGTGGGCGTCCGCGTGCTCCACGCCGACCGCGCGGCGCTGGCCGTCGCCCACGCCGCCGGCTGCCACTTCGTGCGGGTCGACGGGTGGGCCGAGGCGCCCGACACGGCCGGCCGGTTCCACCGCTACCGCCAGGCGCTCGGCGCCGACCTCCCCGTCCTCGCCGACCTCCGCCCGCCCACCGCCGACGCGGTGCCCGCGCTCGTGGCCGCGACCGAGGCCGCCCGCCCCGACGCGCTCGTCGTGCTCGGGCCGGCCGTCGGCCACCCGTCGGCGCCCGGCGTCGTGGACACGGCCTGCGAGGAGGCCTCGCTCCCGCTCTTCTGCGGCGGCGGCCTCGACGGCGACAACCTCCTCGACTACGTCGACGCGGCCGACGGCTTCCTCGTGGGCAGCGGCCTCAAGGAGGCCCGCCGCTGGCAGGCGCCGGTCTGCGAGTCGCGCGTCCGGCGGCTCATCGGGGCCGTCGAGTACGTCCGGGGCCAGGAGGTCCGCCAGTAGCGGGACCCCCGCGCGCCGCGGCCCCGTCCCACGGCCGTCCGCCCCCCGAGCCCATGGTCTCCTACGACGCCACGACCGAGACCGTCCGCGTCACCGTCCGCCCGGCCTACCTCGACGGCAAGTCCGACGCGATGGAGCGCCAGTTCGTGTTCGCGTACTTCGTCCGCGTCGAGAACCACGGCGACGACGACGTCCAGCTCCTCCGCCGCCGGTGGACCATCACCGACGCCGACGGCCACGTCCAGACCGTCGAGGGCGCCGGCGTCGTGGGCCGCCAGCCGACGATCGCGCCGGGCGAGGCCCACGAGTACCACTCGGTCTGCGTCCTCCGCACGTTCGAGGGGACGATGGAGGGGACGTACCTCATGGAGCGGGCCTCCGGCGCCCGCTTCCGCGCGCGGATCCCGCTGTTCCACCTCGTCGCGCTCGGCAACTGAGCGCGGCCCGGCCCGCCGCGGCGCCGCGGCGGACGGGGCCGGCGCGCTAGCCGGCCTGGATCCGGACGAGCGTGCCGTCCTGGACCTGGAGCTGGATCTCGGAGCGGTCGTCGCTCATCCGGTAGCTCTCGATGGCGTCGGGGAAGACCTCCGCCGCCGTGTCCATGTGGAAGAACGCGTCGGCCACGACGCCCCAGTCCTCGGGCGTCAGCGCGACGGTCGCCTCGCCGCCCTCGGCGACGTACGGGTAGTAGGCCAGGACCTTGTGGAGGTGGTGGATCGCTTGCTGGACGTGGTGGCCGGGGTCCAGGGGTGCGGGGTGCGGGGTGCGGGGTGCGGGGTGCG
>CAXRFJ010000586.1:0-14742 GCA_964229475.1 Rubrivirga sp. | reverse complement strand
CCGAGATCGCGTTCACCGACAACGGCTGGCGGGCCTCCGGCTCGTTCCGGGCCAACGAGGGCGTCTTCCGCTACACGGTCCCCGCGGCCGGGCTCGCCCCCGGGGCCGTCCTCACGTTCTCTGGGGTACAGGGGCCCGCCCTCGCCGCGGCCGGCGACCAGCTCCTCGTCTACACCGGGCCCGACGACGCCCCCGCGTTCGTCTACGGGCTCAACGTCGAGGGCCCGGCCGAGTGGCAGGCCGACGCGACGAGCTCGAACACGTCGGCCCTCCCCGCCGGCCTCGCGAACGGGACGACGGCCGTCGCCGTCGACGAGTTCGACAACGTGGCCTACGACGGGCCGACGACGGGGACCCGGGCCGAGCTCCTCGCCGCGATCGGGGACCCGGCCCACTGGGTCGGTTCCGACGACGACCGGCCCCCGTTCCCCGACGACTTCGTCGTGACCGGGGCCGGGGGGAACCTCCCGCCCGCGTTCACGGCCGCCCTCGCCGACGGCGACGTCGTCGCCGACGTCCCGTTCGCGTTCGACTACGACGCGGCCGACGCCGACGGGGACCCCCTCACGTTCGCGCTCGCCGCGGGCCCGGACGGGGCCTCGGTCGACCCCGCCTCGGGCGTCCTGACGTGGACGCCGACCCAGGCCCAGGCCGGCCCGTCGTACGGCGTGACGGTCACCGTGTCCGACGGGGAGGCGACGGCCTCGACGACGGCCACGCTCACGGTCCTCGCCGAGCCGCCCGACCGGGGCCCCGTGTTCTCCGACCCGACGTACGGCGTCCTCGTCGGCGCGGGCGGGGCGGTCACGGTGGACTACGACGCCGAGGACCCCGAGGGGGCGACGGTCACCTACGCCCTCGCCTCGGGCCCCGACGGCGCGGCCGTCGACGCCGCGACGGGCGTCGTGACGTGGACGGCCCCCACGACCGTCGGCGTCTACCCGTTCGTCGTCACGGCGACCGACGGGGCCTCCACCAGCCGGGTCGAGCTGTTCGTCGGGGTCCAGGGCGAGGTGGCCCCCGGCCAGCGGCTCGGCCCGCTCCGGGCCGCCGTCCGGGCCGCCTACATGGGGACGACGCTGGGGTACGACCGGGGACGGGACTCCCTCTACGCCCGGGTCTCGGCGTTCCCCGACGGCGTCGTCCGCGGCGTGTACACGGGGTTCTCGGTCGCCCTCCCCGGAGGCGTCGACCCGAGCGCGTACCTCGCGAACGCCGGGATCAACGCCGAGCACACGTGGCCCCAGTCGATGGGGGCGTCGTCGGAGCCCCAGCGGAGCGACATGCACATCCTGTACCCGGCGAAGTCGAACGTGAACGGGAGCCGGGGGAACAGCCCGTACGGCGAGGTCCCCGACGCCGAGACCCAGACGTGGTACCGGGGCTCCGAGTCCCAGACGACGATCCCGACGACGGCCATCGACGAGTGGAGCGAGCGGGGCCCCGTCGCCTTCGAGCCCCGAGAGTCGGTCAAGGGCGACGTCGCCCGGGCCCTCCTCTACTTCGCGACGGTCTACGAGTCGGCGGCCGACGCCTCGTTCCTGGAGGCGCAGCTCGAGACGCTCCTCGCGTGGGACGCGGCCGACCCGGCGTCGCCGGAGGAGGCCGTCCGGTCGGGCCTCGTCGCGCGGTACCAGGGGAACGTGAACCCGTTCGTCCTCGACCCCACGCTGGCCGGACGCGCGTTCGACCCGACATACACGGCGGCCGAAGGAGGGCCCGACATGGCTCTCGCCGTCTCGGTCCGCCCGAACCCGACGGCCGCCTCGGCGACGGTCGCCCTCGACCTTGCCGAGGCAGCCGGGGTCCGGGTCGAGGCGTTCGACGCGCTGGGCCGGCGGGTGGCCGTGGCCCACAACGGACCGCTCGGGGCCGGGAGCCACACCGTGGCCCTCGACGCCTCAGTGCTCCCGGCCGGCGTGTACGTCGTTCGCGTCATCGCCGGAGCGGAGGTGGCCTCGCAGAGGGTCACCATCGTCCGCTAGCGCCGTGCGCGTCGCCCTCGCCTTCCTCGTCCTGGCGGCGGTCGCGGAGTGCGCGTCGGCGCAGGACGCGCCGACCGACACCCCGCCGTATGTCCCGCCGACCGAGAGGTACGGCGTCGCGTGGGGCGACGCGCCCGAGGACCTCGTCGCCCGGTTCGGTCGGGCCCCCGACGTCGACGAGCCCGAGGGGACGCTGACGTACGTGGGCCGGGACGGGGGGCAGGCCCTCTTCGTGTTCGAGCGGGGCCCCGACGGGGCCGACCGGCTCGCCGTGACGGTCGACGCGACGCCCGTGTTCGACACGGAGGCCGCGGCGTACGCGGAGCACGCCCGGTTCAAGGCCGCGCTCACGGTGCTCTACGGCCCGCCCGTCCTCGACGAGGAGCCGAGGCCCGACGCGCCGGCGACCGTCGACACGGTCTGGGAGCCCGAGGGCCTCCGCGCCGTCGAGCTCACGATCGAGGCGGCCTCGACGGACCACGGAGAGTGGGCCTACTTCTACGTCCGCGTCGTCGGGCCGTCCCAGCCGGCGGACTGACGCTCTACCCGTTGCAGGCGCACCCCGGACCGGCGTGGCACGTCGAGCTCCGCGCGATGCACGAGTTCCCGCACGCCTTCCCCGTGGTGCAGACGCGGCAGCAGGAGCGCCCTCCGCCAGTCGAAGTCCTCGGCGGTCTGTACGTCGTCGACGACCGGGACAGGACGAGCGGCTGGTCGACGAACCCGGACCCGTTCAGCCGCCCGTTCATCGTGTCGCCCCCGTCCCCGACGACGCCCTCGAACTCGCACGACTCGTACCCCGACGCGAAGAGGGTGAGGTCGAACCCGTCGCCGGCCCTCGTCCCGGACGCCGTGAAGTCGATCCGGCCTCCCGGTCCGTAGAACAGGCCGTGCCCGGTCACGCTCCCCGACGGGTCCTCGGAGAACGAGAAGGTGACGTCGGTCGAGGCCCCGCCTCGACATAGGCCCCGTCGTACTGGCCGACGACGACCGGGTCCGACCCGAACAGGTCGCAGCCTGCGAGGGCGACGACGCAGAGGGCGGCCCCTACAAGAGGCAAACGGGTGAGGAGTCGAGGCATGGCTCTGTGCTGGCTGGAGGGGCGGAGAGCGCCCCGTGCTCGTCGACGTCAGGTCCCGATGACCTCTCCGTCGTCGGGCGACTCGAAGTCGTAGTACTGGTACTGGCTGGCGTCCCGGTACCAGCGGTACTCCGCCCGCTTGAACCGGAGGGTTTGGAGCGTCTCGATCACGCCGCGCTGGAACTCGGCGATGTTCCGGTTGGCCGCGAACAGGGCGCCGGTGAACTGGATCGTCCGGTATCCTCCGCCCACCGTCCGGACGTCCATGTCGTCCTCCCACACCTTCGCACGGGCGATGGGCCCGTACGCGTCCCGGAAACGGGGGAACGCCCTCCGTTGGACCGCGGCCAGCGACTGGCGGAGCCGGGCGGCCTCGGGCTCGTCCGCCGCCTCGGCCCGTTCGACGAGGTCCGCGAAGGCGAGGAACATCCCGACGCCGACGACGAGCGACGCCTCCGAGCCCGTGAAGTCGGCCGGATCGAACCCGTCGAGCGTCTCGAGCGCGGCGCCGACCTGGTCGGAGAGCGGGACGCCCTCGTCCTCGTCGACCGTGGTCGAGGTCGCCGAGACCGTCCGGGTGGTCGGCGAGTCAGAGCCGTCGACGAGGGAGCCGAGCATGGCGAGGCCGAGCACGACGGCGAGCACGACGGCGCAGCCGGTCCCGCACCCGCTCTTCTTCTCTCCCTGGCCACTCCGCTCTTGTTGGCGGGGCGCATCGGCGAGGGCCGCTTCGATCTCAGCGGCCTTCGCCTCGATCCGCCTGACGAGCTCGAGGTCGCCGGCCTCGATGGCCCGGTCCCTCCGTTCCGAGAGACGGCCGAGGAGCTTGTGGGCTTCGCTGCGCGTGAGGTCGGGCATGGTTCGGACGCAGCTAGATCTACGGGAAGCAGCAGGCTTTGAGCCTGCACGTCGCAGGCAACTAAGGGACAAATCGGCACATCCACGAGCCCCGTTAAGTAGGCCGGCAACTTCTCCCTGACCTGACTACTGCGATGGCCCGCCCTCCTTCAGCCCGCGATCGACGGACTCGTCACAGTCGAAGCGGGGTCCCGTGAGGGCTCCTGTCGAACAGGGCGAGGCAGTCGCGCCCAACTCCGGGGTTCAGACGACGACGGCGATCTCGTCCCACCGCGTCGTATACCTGGGGCTCATCCGCTCCCGCCGCGTCTCCCACCTCGGCGCCTCGGCCGACCCGTCTCGCGTCTTCTGCAGCGCGCTCGGTGGTCCCATCGCGGCGAACGCCACGGCCCTCCGGCCAAACTTCCGGTTGCACGCGTCGAGCGCGTCCATGAGCCGGCCCTGCGCCGCCGTCCACTCCGGCGTCCGCTCGTCGGCCCCGAACAGCGCGCCCTGTTCCGTCCCCGCCGGCCGGAGCTCGCCCAAGACGACGCCCGCCTTCCGGTACCGGTACGACCGGCCCCGCTCGTCGGCCTGGGCGTACGCCTCGCCCAGCGCGAGCAGCGCGGCCCGGATGAGATCCTGGGTCCGCGCCGAGGCGACCGTCATCTCGCGCTCGACCCACCCCGTCCGGTGCGGGCCCTGGCCATAGCCTTTGGTCGTGCAGAACGCGCCGACCCGCCCGGCCACGAGCCCCTCGTGCCTCAGCTTCTCGGCCGCCCGCGCCGCGTGCGTCGCCACGGCCCGGCGGACCGTCTCGACGTCCTCGACCGGCTCGCCGAACGACCGCGACCTGACCATCGTCTTCCGCTCGACCGGCCCGTCCCCGTCGCGGACACACGCCATCCCGCGGAGCTCGTAGACCGTCCGGAGCAGGACGACGTTAAACCGGCGCTTGATGACGGCGTCGGGCGCCGCGGCCAGCTTGGCCGCTGTCGAGTACCCGAGGGCCCGGAGCCTGCGGCCCCACCGGCGCCCGACGCCCCACACGTCGCCTACGTCGAGCGAGGCCAGGAACGCCTCCCGGTCGGGGTGCCCGGTGAGGCAGACGACGGGCTCGCCGCCGGCCTTCAGGAGCGTCCGCGCGTACTCCGAGGCGGCCTTCGCGAGCGTCTTCGTCTCGGCCACGCTCACGCGGACGGGGATCCCGGTCCACCGGAGCACGCGCTGCCGGATCTCGCGAGCCGTTGCCTCCATGTGCTCGCGGAGCGCGCCGCCGATCCGGCCGCCGGTGGGGAGGTGGACGACCGCCTCGTCGATCGAGTACGGGACGACGTCGGGCGAGACGGAGAGGAGCGTGTCCATGACCCGCCGGCTCATGTCGCCGTAGAGCGTGTAGTTTGAGCTGAACACCGTCGCCCCCATGTCCGCCAGTTGGCGGCGGCACTTGAAGAACGGCTCGCCCATCCGGACGCCGGCGTCCTTGACCTCCTGCGAGCGGGCGATCACGCACCCGTCGTTGTTCGAGAGGACGGCGACCGGCACGCCGACGAGCGAGGGGTCGAAGACCCGCTCGCACGAGACGTAGAACGCGGAGCAGTCGACGAGGGCGACGAGGCGGCGAGGGGCGGACACGGCAGCGGGGAGGGGCGACCGATGATCCGGATCGCCCTACGCCACCTATGGTGTCACCGGCACACCCCAAGGCCCTGCGCGTCGCCTCCCGAAACCTCCGGCGGAGTCTATCCACAGACGCTGATTCTCGGACGGCTTGTCAAACGGGCGATGTGGCCGATCGCCGAGTACTTCCCACGTCAATAAGGAAACGGCCTTGTGGGGCGACCCTATCACCATGCCACCGTGGTAGGCGACCCGGACGATCTCGCTACTGCTAGATCGTGCACCGACCTGCCCTCTAATCCTCGTTAGGGGAGATCGCGGGTGTATCGCTCAGTTCGCTTCGGGACCTCGGTTTGTCAGGCTGAGGGTTTAAGGCCCGGCTGACGGACAATCCTGTTCCTTTACTTGTCGGATCTTGGCGGACCAAGCGGCCGCTGAGTCACCATACGTCCAGGTCCGCACTCTCGGCCTCCAGACCCGCCCTGTCCCTACCCTTGGTTCTATGGCCCCGGAGACCACCTCCTCCGCGCTCCGTACGATTGCTAGTGGCGTAATCTCGCTCGTCACCAGTGGGGAACCGGGCCGGACTGTGGGGCTCGTCGGGAGCGAACATCACGACGCCCAGGCGGTGGCCCGCGAGGTTGCAAGCGCGCCCGAACTCGAGGCTACTTGCACGTTCTCTGTCGACGTAAGGGGGCTACGAGCTGGCGAGCTGCAGCGGCGGTTTCTGGATCGGTTTGCCGGGTCGACCTCAGATCCCACCGGGGAAGGGTGGCGTGGAATCCGGGAGGCAGTGGACGAGTGGCAGGAGGTGTCGAGTTCAACAACCCGGGTGACCCCCCTCGCACTCTCAGTCGCGGCCCTCGCCCTCTTCGCTCCTGCGGCGGTCCCTCGACTGTCGGCGCTGGTGGAGTGGGTGGCCGGCGGAGATCCGCCGACGGTCCCAGGTCTCCTGCGCAGCCACGCCGAGGCATGGATCGTGTGGGTGGCGGAGTGGGGCGCACTCCTCGTCGCGATCTCCGCATTCGTCTGCGCAGTCGCGCTTGTCTGGAGGGCATCCCGGTCCGGTGAGGGGGTGGCCCTCGTGACAGCCCGAAGCGAGCGGGGGGCATCGACCACGAAGCGGCAGCCTCCAGACTCCGCCACGTTCGGGGCGCTGTTTGAACGCGCCACCGCCGACCTCCGGGACGCGGGGGTCCCGGTCGTCGTGGTTCTTGAAGGGTTCGATGCGCTCTCCCCCGAGGAGGCTTGGGATGCGTGGGGAGTCCTGGGCACGTTCGTGCGGCCGAGCTCCGGCGTGTGGGCACTGGTCCCGTCCACCGCCGGGACTGCAGGTGAGGGGGTTGCACGGACGTGCGACCTGACCGTGGGGGTCCCCCCCCGGGCCCCGGCGGCGAGCGCGCTCGCGCTGGAGCGGACCCTCCGTGCGGCGTTCGGCGAGCACAAGGAGATCGGGCTGGTCAAGGAACTGTTTGGGATCGTCCGCGGGTACCCGGGGGCCACCGACCACGACGTGGGGTCGTTCGTCGAGGCCCTCGTGGCGCTGCGGCATCTGTGGGTGCCGAACGACGACCTCGGCCTGCAAGCGGTGGTCACGTTGGTCGGCAACCCCATCGCGGTACGGCCGCCCCTGCGAGCTGCCATAGGCCGCGTGTTGGGCGATACCGGGTGGGCCACTCGCGCGGTCGCGCTCTATCACTACGTCGGCGGGGAGGTCGCGTCGCAAATGGTGTTCGGCGCTGACCTCGACGAGGCAGTGCGGAGCGGGGACCGCGAGGCCGTCCGAGAGACTTGGGAATCCCGGCCCGATGGGGAGGCCACCGCGGCCCTGCGGGCGGTGACCTCGGCCCTGACGGAAGTCCAGAACGCGGGCGCGATGGACCGGGTCTGCTGGGCCGCTGCTGGCTTTCCGACCGACTCTAGGACGGCACCGGCTCGCCACGCGGTCGTCGACGGTGCCCTGGACTTTGACCGGTGGTCCTCGGTGTGGGAGGTCGACCACGCCGGGCGAGGGGTCGGGGCCGTGGTAGGGACTGCCCTCGCGCTCGACCGCCCTGCCGACGCGAGAGAGGTTCTATCGGCTCTCGTCAGCTCGGGCGTTCCCAGTCGGCGTCCAGACGTCGTCGCGCGTGCGGTCTCGGCCCTGGCTGAGAGCCGGGTGTCGAGTTTAGACAGGGCCTTTCCCGACGGCGCGGATTTGGGCCTATCGGCTTTAGACTACCTCGATCTCGTCGTGTCGTCAGAGCGCCCCCCCCTCGGTGCGCTCCGGTTGGTCCGTCCTCCTCCCGGCGTCGACGCAGTCGCGTGTCGGGAGGTTATTGGTAGGCTGAGCCCGCTCGATGTCGGGCGTGTGTTCTCGCCCGACGGGGCTGGGCGATGGGACTGGCCGTGGCGGACCCTCCACCCATGCCTGGCTTCGAACGCATCGTACGGGTCCGTGTCCGAGGCCGCGTTTGGGCTCGCCGGCCTCGGCGTGGCCTGGGTCCGAGGCGCTGACGCGCGTGGCCGCAGTCTGCCCATTGAGGATGCGACGCTTGACCAGCGCCTAGGCGAGGATGCGTCACGTCCGAGCGCTCTTCTGTACATACTCCTGACCGGGCGCCCCACCCGGGGAATCGGGTTCTTCGACGCCCGCTCCTCCTCTCGAGACCACGTCCGAGTGGCACAGGAGGCCAAGCGGTTCGACGTCGTCGACGCGCTAGCCCACCCGGATGCCTCGCTCGCTGCGCGGTTGGTGGTGGCCGCAGCTGGGAATCACACCCCGAAGTAGTCCTGGAGGGGCGGCGCGAGAGACACCCGGTCGAGGAATTTCCGGAGGGGGTCTCGGCCTTCGGCCAGCGTCTTGACTACCCCGTTTTGCGTCGGGCTGACCCAACCGGCCTTCTGCATCGTGGACAGGGCTTTATCGGCGTCGCTTGGCATAGATCGGGCAGGTCCCTTGCGGGTCAGACCAAGCACCTGACTGCCACCCCCCTCCATTAACCGTTGTGCGATCTGCTTGACCATCCGGTACCGCTGGTCGTGGACCACAATGTGGATTGGGTCTACCGACCCGACGTCCGCCCCTTCGAACGCCAAGCGGCTCCGGGCGATGTCTCGCGAGAACACATCCTCGCCCCAGGCAATGTCGATGAGTATGGAGTCGTGGTCGAACCGGGTCCCGAGGCATGTCGCGCCAGTAAAGTCCACGGCTTGGAGGGTCGACCCTCTGAAGTCGGCGTTCGTGAGGTCGCAGCCTTCGAACCGAACACTGTCCAGCGTGCCCCCCCGGAAGCTCGCGCCCGTGAGGTCCCCATGGAACGTCATGTCGATGAGATAGGCACCGTCTGCCTTCATGGAGCGGAGGTGACCTTCGGACCCGTCGATGTGAACGCGGCCAAGCTCGATATCTTGGACCGCCGCGGGCTCCCCGAAGAGCCGCTTAAAGAAGGCCCCGGAGGGGACCGGGTTGGCAGCGTGGAGTCGGAGGCCGGCGTCCCAGAGGAGGTCGACGTAGCGGCCTACAACTTGGCCGGGGAACCCCGATCGATGAAGCCTTGCGACCACGTCGAAAAGCCGCTCAAGCCGGCCGTCGTCGAGGGAACTCGTCAACCCGCGCATGGCCTCGTTGACCTCGTACTCAACAGGCCTCGATGACTCCTGCTCGATGGCATCAACGCAGTGCTCGGACAGGAGAAACTCCCGGAGGGAGTTGTGCGAGAACGCGATCTCGCTCGACCGTTCGGGCCGTTCGCTGTTGTCTGCCAGCGTGGATGAGCGCCGGAGTGTGAAGAGGTACTTTGAGGCGAGATCAGCCCTGTCAACCTGGGGGGCCCGGGCAATCTGGGTGGCGAAGTGGGCTTCGACGAGGGATTTGAACTGCTTCTCGTTGGCAACGCGCCGCTCGCGGCCCGACAGGTCGATGGCGAGAGCTCGGAGGAAGCGGCGACGGTCATCGACGCCGAGTTGGAACTCCGCCTGACTAAAGTCGCGGGCCATCAGGTTCCGCACGATGAGGTCGTAGATCTGCCACTCGGTGATCTGGACTGATGTCGACTCAAGCGCGCTGCCGCTCTTAAGCTGGTTAACCACATCGATCAGGTACGAGATGATGATGGGCTTGCCGCTGAGGGCGCGCTCGTCGCCCTTGGCGTCGGGCAGGAGTCGGTCCAGAAGCTCGAGCACGACGCTCGCCCCTATGGGGTCGTCGTGGAGAATACCCTCGACAAGGCGCTTGGTCTGCACGCCGTCGAGGTCCCGGAGGCGCCGTTCATATCGGTCGAGCGAGACGGCTCGGAAAATCGCGTCGGTGCCGGCCTCCTGCTCGGCCGCCTTGAGCCGCTCCCGTCTCATCTCCGGACCCTCCAGCGCGCCGTGGCCATCGTAGAGCTGCTCAAGGACCCTGAGCTCCTCATCCTCGGTGAAGTAGTTGGGCCGGCTCGTGAGCACCCCGCACGCCCCCCCCGCCGCTAGCTCACTAAGGGCTTTGAGACACCCACGCCGATCGTTGGGCGACATAGACTGTGTCATCTCGTCGTACCCGTCGAGGAGCATGACGACACGGCCCTTTGACATGAGGTACACGAGGTGGTCAACGGGGAGGCTCGCCAGGCCGTTCTCGTCCAGGAAGTGGTGTAGGAGGCCCCGGGCTGTAAACTGTTTGGTGAAGTCGCCGAGCTCGATCCGGATCGGGAGCCGGAGTGTCCGGTTGGCCTTGAACCGACGCATCCAGCGGCGAAGAAGGATTCGCGTCAACGCCGTCTTCCCTGTCCCGTAGGTCCCCGTGATCATGACCCACGGGACCCTGGAGGTCTCGGCGTTTAGCCACCGCGTCATTGCCTCGGTGGCGGGGTGTTCGCCGTGCTGGTCGCTGAAGTCGGGCTCGACATAGACCCGCTCTAATTCTCTCAGCGTCGCCTTTACGACGCTGCCATCCCCGAGCATTTCGGAGGTCGGCGTGTGGTCCGACAGCACCCAGGTCAGGTAAGGTCCGACCCGGTCGAACTCCTCCTCCAGCTCCGGTAGCGTGAGAACCCGTCCGCCGCTCGCAGCGGCCGTCCGCGCCGCTCCCTCCTCGACCTCCGCTGTGGTCACGACGAGGACCACATCACCCAGCCTGTGCTCGCGCGAGAGGAACCCGGCTGCGACCACTGCGGAGACCATGTCAAGAGTCACGTAGACGACGACATCTTGCCGGAACGCTTGCGTGGACGTAAACCGGAGTCCAGGCCCCTCTCCAGGGACGAGCCTGTAGAAGTTGCTCTCGAACATCTCCGTGACGGTGTCCTCGATACTGGAGGTCAGTTTCATGGATTGAGGGGGGAAGTAGCAGGCTGGAGATTACAGCCTCAGGGCCAACTACAACATCATCAAGGCCTACCTCCGGCGGCCCGAGGTCGAGCGTGCGAAAGTGGACACCTCGGCATGACCTGCCCTCACGCTACGCCTACCGGACGAGCTCTATTAGTTGTAGCAGCCCATATATGGCCGTGCCTCGCTCGACTGCGCTACTGGAACGACAACCCCGCTGGCGTCCGGTTCATAATGAACGTAGAACGTACCTCACTACAGCGACGGCCACGTACGTGGCCGGGTGAATGGTGATCTGAGTGAGCGGTATTTCGGAGGGAAACCGGCTCTTTCTGCTCATATCGCCCCTAGAGTACTACGAAGCACCTCAATCTTCTGTGTTCTGTTGGGCCTCCTAGCCAAGAAGAGTCATGACTGCCACTGGCCGGCCCATTGTTGACTCCATCGACCCTCAGGACCCTGGTAACGCAGCGCAAGCTATGGGGCGTCGTTATCAACCCTCTACCTCCTGCCGCGCCTAGGCCGCGACGCGGCGAAGCCCTTTCCCGGCCGGGAGGTGGAACCCGACGTGGCTCGTGACGACTCCCCACACGACGAGGTCCTGCCCGTCGCAGAGCTCGATCGGCTCGTGGTCCGGGTTCGCCGCCAAGAGGACGACCCGGTCGCCGCGCCGGACGTACCGCTTGACCGTGAGCTCGCCGTCGACGGCGGCCACGACGACCATCCCCGACTCGGGCTCGATGGCCCGGTCGACGACCAGCACGTCGCCGTCGCGGATCCCCTCGTCGCGCATCGACCACCCCTCGGCCCGGCAGAAGAACACGGACGGCGAAGACGCCCCGAGGAGGTCGCGGAGGTCGAGCTCGCCCTCGGCGTAGTCGTCGGCCGGGGACGGGAAGCCGGCGGCGCCGGCCGAGGCGAAGAACGGGAGCCACGGGCCGGGCGGGAGGTCGGCCGCCGTCCCGATGACGGTGACGCGGCCGGACGTGGCCGGCGGGGGCGTGAGCGAGAGGGGCATGGGTCGAGGGATGAGTCCGCCCTGACGGTCCGAAGGACGGCCGCGCCCGGTGACACCCGTCCCGTCACGGGCCCCCACGCGCATCAGGCTGCCACGTAGCGCGTCGGCGCTCGAAGGCGACGCCGAGCGCCGTCGTACCCCGGCGGCCTCTGGCGCGTCCCCAGAGCGCGTACCACGGGTACGGGGCGGGCGCGGACGACAGGATCGGGCGGGCTTGGGGTATGGCCGGTCGGCCAGCGGCGCCCCTAGAACGTCCCCGTCGATACCCCACGGCCCATTCCAGTCGGTCGTGCACGAGATCCATAGAGGGGGCGACCCCACATCTCCTTCCATCCGCCTATTGACGGCCTCCCGGCCCGGTCCCGAACCCGGCGTGGCGTCCGAGCGCCCACTCCGAGTCCGTCGCCCACACGGGACGACGTTCCGAGGCCCCCCGGTCGTTTCCTGAGCGGCCGTCTCTGACCCCCGACGATGGGCTCGTCACCGAGGCCCGGTCTCCACAATCCTGGAGGCCGGGCCTCTCTCGTATCCGACCACGACGCCGAGTCCGGTCGGACTTCCATCCCGGCGAACACGCGTTCGCCCAGCCTGCGCCGAGGGGCGCACGCCATGACCCCATCCATTCCCCAGGCAGAGCTACGTCCTGCCGTCACACCTGCCGACACGCTCGACGGACCGTTCGCCGTCCCGCTCCTCCGGCTCCGCGGCCACGACCGCGAGCCGATCCCGCCCGAGGCCTGCCTCCTCGGACCCCGCTGCCTCGTCTGCCGCTGGCGCCGCGAGGGGCTCCTCGACGCGGTTGAGGCCGGCCCGCCGACCGGCGTGATTCCGCGCCCCAGGCCCGGCCCGACCGTCGTCGAGGGCGGAGGCCGAGGTCCCGCCCACCACCCCGGGGGACCCCGGGAAGTGGCCCGTCGGGAACACGGGCCCACGGTCCCGACCGGCACGCGCCTGCTCCCCTAAGGGCCTGCCTGCGCCGCTCTCCACCCCCCGAGCTGGCGGCTCCACCCCACCGCCCAGACCGCCCGGGCGACCCCACACACCCGCGCGGAGGCGCGCGGGCCCGCCGCCCGTCGGCGGCACCCCCACCGCACGTGCCCACCCAGACTCGCTGGGCGAGGTGCGCGCGGCCCACACACCGGCCCGAGAGGGCCATCACCACCATGTCCTTCTGCATCTCCAACTACTGCCCCGGCTGCAACGAGTACCTCGGGTGCCACTGCGGCCAGATCGAGGCGGCCTACGAGGCCCGCCGAGACGCGTCCTACGAGGCCGGTTACGAGGCGTGCCTCGCCGACTCGTACGACGAGCGCCCGATGACCGAGTGGGTCTACCGCTCCGGCACCCGTCACACGGTCGAGACCGGCCCCGACGGCCGGCGCCGGGTCGTCCGCCACACGGTCCCGGTGTACTTCGCCGAGCTCACGTGGCGGCGGTACAACCGGACCGAGGCGGCCTACCGGGCCTGGTTCGAGCGGACCTACGGGCACGACCTCGACGAGTACCTCGCCGGCTACGACGACGCCGGGGCCGGGCTCCCGAGCGCGGTCGACGACCCCGAGCGGTACCGGCTCTGCGCCGAGGCCCTCGACGACTACGAGCCCGCACCCGACCTCTACGACGAGCGACTCGGCCCGTGGCCGGCCCCCGCCGAGGTCGAAGACTGGCTCCCGTTCTAGACAACTGTCTAGTCACCTACTGCGGCACTCACCGCGACGGGCCACGGCCCGGGCTCCTCAGAGAGCCGAACACAGACGACGCCCGCCTCGGAGCTCCCGAGGCGGGCGTCGCCATGTCTGGCCGGTCGGCCAGATCGCCCAGGCCGGAAGGACCGGCCGGGCTTCACGGCGCACGCGCTCTAGACCAGCGCGGCGCCATCACCACGACCGGGGAGTGGTCCCCGATCACGATGAACTACTTCTCCAACGTAAACACCACGGCCGTCCACGACGACGGCGCCCCCACCGTGTCCGCCACACGGCCCACGCCCGACGAGGCCCGCGCGACGGAGATCGCTGAGCAGGCCGGCCGGTGGCTCGCCTTCGCGACCGACCGGACCCGGATGCGCCCCGAGACGCTCCTCGCGAAGGCGCTCACGTCGGCCACGTTCAGCACGCTCCACCGGGCCTCGTCGCTCGCCGTCCCGAGCAAGCTGGCCGGCACGTCGAAGCACCAGCGGGCGCTCTGGGCCCTCGTCCGGGACCCGGCCGAGCCGTGGTGCCCGCTCGCACTCGACGTCACGCCGGAAACGGTCACGGCGTCCCTAGGCGACGAGGCCCTCGGGGCCGTCCAGCCGAAGCACATCGGGTGGGTCCGCCCGCTCGTCCCGTTCGGCCTCACGGCCCACCTCGCCCGCGTGACGGGCAGCGAGACCGAGGGGTACACGCTCGGGTGCAACGTCGTCCTCGGCCACGTCGGCGAGGCCCTCGACCGGCTCCTCGACGCGCTCGGCGAGACAGAGGGGCCGGCCACTGGCGGCGACGGCGCCGCCAGCGCCGAGCCCGAGCCTCCGACCAGCCCGCTCCGCCTCGTCGTCCGACCCGAGGCCGACGTCCTCCGCCCGGGCTACGACCCCGACGACGTCGTGCTCTACCGCCGGATCGACGGGGAGGCCTGCGCCTCCGTCGCCCACGTCCCACGGCACAGCCCGACGGGCATCGAGTGGGGCTACCTGGGCTCCGGCCCGGCCGACCTCGCCCGGTCGGTCCTCCTCTCGCTGACGGACGAGCCGACGGCCGAGGCGCTCTACCAGCGGTTCAAGGCCGACGTCGTCGCCCGGGTCCCCCGCGCCGGCGGCGTCCTCCGCGCGGCCGACGTCCGGGCCTGGGCCGCCGCCCAGTCCGACCGCCCGACGGCCGCCTAGCTCACAACTCATCCACCGACCGAGAGGCCGGCGCTCCCACCGCGGGGGC
>CAXRFJ010000585.1:0-3988 GCA_964229475.1 Rubrivirga sp. | reverse complement strand
CGCTCATCCTGACCGAGCCGATCAGCTTCGTCGCCGCCATCGACCCGCCTCGGGCGTCTACCCGGCCACGCCGATGGGCGTGCTGAGCGTCATGCGCGAGACGGTCGAGAACGCGCGGCGGCGCCGCGCCGGCCGGGCGGCCTACGCCCGCGAGGCCGCCGGCGCCGCGCGACCCCGCTTCGACCCGGTCCTCGACGCCGTCGGGACCGTGCTCGACGGCGACCGCCAGTTCGTCTTCCTCGCCGAGAGCTGGCTCGACGCCTTCCGCGCGCTCCGCGTGTCCGAGGAGATGGGCCTGAGCCCCGTCCTCGCCGGCGTCCCCGACGCCGCGCCGCTCCTCGACCGGCTCCGCGCGTCCGAGACGCCCGTCTTCTCCCCCCTCGCCCTCCCCGACTCCCTCGAGGCGGATAGCGCCGCGCTCGCGGTCCCGCTCCCCTCGACCACGCCCGGCGAGGTCTCGTTCGTCTCGAACCGGCGCATCCTCTCGTACCGCGACCTCGACGACGACCAGACGGCCCTCACCGGCCAGAAGCGGGCCGCCGTCCGGAACGCCGAGCGGAGCCCGGCCGCGCTGGACTCGGCCGGCGTCGCGTTCGCGTTCGGCACCTTCGAGGTCAAGCCCGCCGACGTCCACACGAACCTCCGGCGGATGGTGAACGCCGGCCTCTCGACGGACGCCGCGCTCGCGGCGCTCACCACGACGCCCGCCGAGTTGCTCGGCCTCGGGCGCGAGGTGGGCACGGTCGAGCGCGGCAAGCTGGCCAACCTCGTCGTCACGACCGGCCCGCTCTTTACCGACTCGACGCAGATCCGCTACGTGTTCGTCGAGGGCGTCCGCCACGAGATCGACGCCGACGACGGGCCCGCGGGCGCCGACCCCGACGCCGTCGTCCAGGCCGTCGGGACGTGGGCCTTCGAGGTCGTGACCCCGGGCGGGAGCCAGGAGGGCACGTTCACGATCGAGGGCTCCGGCGACGACCTCACGGGCTCCATCACGACCGACGAGACCGAGCCGTTCGACGCCGTGACGCTGGAGGGCAACGCGCTCACGATGTCGTTCACGTCGTCCGAGATCGGCGCGGTCACCATCACCGGCATCATCACTGACGACGAGTTCTCCGGGACGGCCGAGGTCGGCTCGATGGGCTCGTTCCCGATCACGGCCACCCGCCGCCCCGAGTAAGCATGCGTCGTCTGTTCCTCCTCTCCCTCCTCCTGGCGTTCGGCGCCTCGGCCCAGACGCCGGCCCAGCTCCCGCCGTCCAGCGAGCGCGGCAGCGTCCTGATCCGCAACGCGACGGTCCACACGGTCACGAACGGGACGCTCGAGAACGCCGACGTCCTCGTCGAGGACGGGGTCATCGAGCGGATCGGGCAGGGCCTTGAGGCCCCGCGCGGCGTCCGCGTGGTCGACGCGACGGGCAAGCACGTGATGCCGGGCATCATCGACGCGCACAGCCACATCGCGCTGTCGTCGGTGAACGAGGCCACGAACCCGGTCGTCGCCGAGGTCCAGATGCGCGACGCGCTCGACCCGGCCGACATCGGGATCTACCGCGCGCTCGCCGGCGGCGTCACGACGATCCACCAGATGCACGGGTCGGCGAACCCGGTCGGCGGCGAGAACGAGACGATCAAGCTCCGCTGGGGCACGCTCGACCCCGACGGCCTCCTCTTCGAGGGGGCCCCGCGGACGCTCAAGTTCGCGCTCGGCGAGAACCCGACGCGGGTCCACGGCCGCGGCCGCGGGATCCGCCCGGCCACGCGGATGGGCGTCGAGCAGGTCTACCGCGAGGCGTTCACCGAGGCCCGCGCCTACCGCCAGGCCCAGACCGAGGCCGAAGAAGCCGGCCGCCCGCTCCCGCCCGTCGACCGCCGCCTCGAGACGCTCGCCGACATCCTCGACGGCGAGGTCCTCGTCCACTGCCACTCGTACCGGGCCGACGAGATCTTGATGCTGATGGAGGTCTTCCGCGACTTCGGCATCGAGCGGCTCACGTTCCAGCACGCCAACGAGGCGTTCAAGGTGGCCCCCGAGCTGGCGGCCTTCGGCGCCGGCGCGAGCGTGTTCTCCGACTGGGGCAACTACAAGTTCGAGGTCTACTACTCGTCGGCCTACAACGCGACGATCCTGACCGAGAACGGCGTCCGCACGTCGATCAACTCCGACGACGCGGGCCTTCTCCGCTACCTCTACCACGAGGCGGCCAAGACGCAGCGCTACGGCGGCCTGAGCGACGACGAGGCCCTCGCGCTCGTGACGCTCAACCCGGCCTGGCAGCTCGGCATCGACGACCGCGTGGGCTCGATCGAGGAGGGCAAGGACGCCGACCTCGCCGTGTTCTCGGCCCACCCGCTCTCGATCTACGCCCGCGTCGACATGACGTTCGTCGACGGCGTGGCCCGGTTCGACCGCGCCCGCGACGGCGACGACCAGCGGCTCTACGTCGACCCCGAGGAGGAGATCACGGCGCTCCCCTCGCAGTCCGAGGCCCACTCGGCGTCCTGCCTCCTCGGCACCGACCTCTACGAGCTCGCCCTCGGCGAGTAGCCCGCCGCGCTCCCCCTTCCCGCCTCGGCCCGCCCGCGGACCTCCCGAGGCGGACCGACTCGACCCCGCCCATGCGCCCGCTCCTCCTCGCCCTCGCCGCCCTCACGGCCCTGCCCGCCGCCGCGCAGGGCCCGCAGTACCGCGCCCGCGGCGGGACGTTCGCCCTCACCGACTGCCGCATCGAGACCGTCACGCGCGGGACGATCGAGCGCGGGACGGTCGTGATCGAGGACGGCCGGATCACGGGCGTCGGCGAGGCCGCGGTGCCGGCCGGGGCCACGCAGGTGGCGTGCGGCGGCGGGACGGTCTACCCGGGCATGATCGACGGCGGGACGCGGCTCGGGCTCCAGGAGATCGGCTCGCAGTCGGAGACGCAGGACTACGACGAGGTCGGCGACGTGACGCCGCAGATGAAGGCGCTGACCGCGATCAACGTGTCGTCGGTCCACATCCCGATCACGCGCGTCTCGGGCGTGACCACGACGCTGTCGGTCCCGCAGGGCGCGCTCATGCCCGGCACGGCGGCGCTCGTCAACCTCCACGGCTACACGCCGGAGCAGATGGCGGCCGGCTTCGAGGGCGTCGTCCTCAACTTCCCGATGTCGGGCCGCCGCGGGCGCTGGGACCGCCGCGAGCAGGAGGCCATCGACAAGGCGGCGAAGGAGGCGATCGAGAAGCTCGACGAGGTCTGGGAGCAGGCCGTCCTCTACGCCCGGATCGACTCGGCCCGGATCGCCGGGACGCCCGACGGGCGGATGGCGTACCAGCCCGAGTTCGAGGCGCTCCTCCCGGTCGTCCGCGGGACGATGCCGCTCCTCGTCGAGGCCAACTCGGCGGCCGACATCGCCAAGGCGATCGAGTGGCTCGACGGCAAGGACGTCCGCGCGGTCCTGACCGGCGTGGCCGAGGGCTGGCGCGTGGCCGACCGGATCGCCGAGGCCGGCCTCCCCGTCATCACCGGCCCCGTGCTCGGCCTGCCGACGCGCGAGAGCGACCGCTACGACCGGACCTACCAGAACGCCGCGCTCCTCGCGCAGGCCGGCGTCACGGTCGCCCTCCGCACCGACGACGGGATGCAGAACTACCGGAACCTCCCGTTCCACGCCGGCTTCGCGGTCGCCTTCGGCGAGGAGATCGGGTTCGACCGGCAGGCCGCGCTCGAGGCCGTGACGATCACGCCCGCCCGGATCTTCGGCGTCGACGACGAGCTCGGGAGCGTCGAGGCGGGCAAGCGCGCGACGCTCTTCGTGGCCGACGGCGACCCGTTCGAGCCGGCGACGCAGATCACGGCGCTCTTTATCGACGGCTACCAGATCCCGCTCGTCAGCCGCCAGTCGGAGCTCTACGAGGAGTACCTCCAGCGCGTCCCCGGTCTGCGGACGCTCGGCGAGACGGAGTAGCGGCCGGTGCGTCGGTGCGTCGGTGCGTCGGTGCGTCG
>CAXRFJ010000584.1:0-6582 GCA_964229475.1 Rubrivirga sp. | reverse complement strand
CGCTCGTCCAGTTCCTCTCGTACGAGGGGTCGTTCACGGCCGTCGACGGCCCGGCCTCGGGCGTGGCGAGCACGGACATCGGCGTCTCGGAGCCCGGCGACACGCCGGTCGGCCAGTCGCTCCAGCTCACGGGCTCGGGCGCCGAGTACGGCGACTTCGCCTGGTCCGGCCCGGCCGACCAGACGCCCGGCCAGCCCAACGTCGGGCAGACGTTCGAGGGCGCCGCGCCCTCCGAGCCGGCCATGCCGGCCGTCTCGTTCGTCAACCGCGACCAGCTCGCGCGCGAGGGCGACACGCTGATGGTCCCCGTCCAGATCCGCTACTTCGGTGAGGACCCGGTCGACGACGTCACGGTCCGCGTGGCGTTCGTCGGCGGCGCGAGCACGGCCGACGACGCCGACTTCGCCAGCGCCGACATCGCGCTCGCCACGTTCCCGGCCAACGGGAACGACGACGACGACGTTCAGATGGTCTCGTTCGTGTTCGCCGACGACGGCGCGCTGGAGGGCCCGGAGACGGCCGTCTTCCGGCTCTCGCTCGTGAGCGGGACGGCCCAGGTCGGCCGGCCCAACGCGCTCACGGTCACCATCGACGACCCGGCCCAGACGGCGACCGTCGCGGACGCCCGCGCGGCCGGCCCCGGCGAGTCGGTGACGGTCGAGGCCGTCGTGTCGCGCTCGATGGGCGCGTTCACCTACGTCCAGGACGAGACCGGCGGCCTCACGATCCGCCAGACGTCCGGCGCCTTCGCCGACGCCGTCGCCTCGGGCGCCCTCGCCCCGGGCACGCGGCTCCGCGTGACGGGCGTGCTCTCGGAGTTCGCCTCGCTGCTCCAGATCAACGGCGGCGACCTCGAGAGCTACGAGGTCCTCGGCACGGGCGAGGCCCCGGCCCCGCAGGTCGTCACGCTCGCCGAGCTCGCCGCCAACGGCGAGGCCTACGAGGGTGAGCTCGTGACCGTCCGCGCGGTCTCGTTCCTCGACATGGGCACGTTCGCGCCGGCGACGACCTACGTCATCACCGACCCGTCGGACGAGTCGACGACCGTCGCCGCCCGCGTCCCGAACGCGGCCGACAGCGCCGTCGACGGCCAGACGATCCCGGAGGTCGCCGACGTGACGGCCATCGTGGGCCAGTTCAACTTCGACGACCCGGCCGCCGGCTACCAGCTCCTGCTGATCGGCGCCGACGACGTCGGCGAGCCCGTCGAGGGCGGCACGATCGCCGCCGCCCGCGCGCAGGGCGTCGACGCGATGGTGACCGTCGAGGGCGTCGTGACCCGCTCGATGGGCGCGTTCACGTACCTCCAGGACGACACGGCCGGGATCACGATCCGGCAGACGTCCGGCGAGTTCTTCGACGCCGTCGCCGACGGGACGATCGCGCCGGGCACGCGGCTCCGCGTGACGGGCACGCTCTCCCAGTTCGCCAGCCTCCTCCAGATCAACGGCGGCGACCTCGAGAGCTTCGAGGTCCTCGGCACGACCGACGTGCCCGAGCCGCAGGTGGTCACGCTCGCCGAGCTCGCCGCCAACGGGGAGGACTACGAGGCCGAGCTGGTCACGGTCGAGCTCGTGTCGTTCCTCGACATGGGCACGTTCGCGCCGGCGACGACCTACGTCGTCACCGACCCGTCGGACGAGTCGGCCACGGTCGCCGCGCGCGTCCCGAACGCCGACGACTCGACGGTCGACGGCACCGAGATCTTCGCGACCGCCGACGTGACGGCCATCGTGGGCCAGTTCAACTTCGACGACCCGGCCGCGGGGTATCAGCTCCTGCTGATCGAGGCCGGCGACCTGACGGAGCGCGGCGGCGTGGCCGTCGAGGACGGCCCGGCCCCGGGCGAGCTCGCCCTCGGCGTGGCCAACCCGATCCGCGGCCAGGCGACCGTCCGCTACGCGGCCGGCACCGCCGGCACGGCGGAGGTCGCGCTCTTCGACGTGCTCGGCCGCCGCGTGGCGGTCGTCGCCGAGGGCCCGGCCGACGCCACCGAGCGGACGGCGACGCTCGACGCGACGGGCCTCTCGGCCGGCGTCTACGTCCTCCGCCTCATGGTGGACGGCCGCGCCGAGAGCCGGACGGTCACGGTCGTCCGCTAGCGACCGCGTCTCCGGACGATCCGCGGCGGGGCGGGGCCTTCGGGCTCCGCCCCGCCGTTTTTTGTGCCGTCCCGCGCCGCCGCCGCGCTCGCCTCGGCACCGGGGCGGGCCGCGTCGCAACTTGCCGGGCCGCCGTCCGAACCCCCGAGCCGACACACCCCCGCTCCGCATGCGCCTCGCGTCCGCCCTCGCCCTGCTCCTCGCCCTGGCCCTGCCCGCCTCGGCGCAGCGGGCGCTCACCCCGAACCAGCCGCAGCCCGGCACGCTCGCCGCCGACGGCGCCGACGCGTACACGCTCGACCTCGACGCCGGCACCTTCGTGGCCGGCACGGCCTTCCAGGAGACGGCCGACGTGGTCGTGACCGTGACGGGCCCCGACGGCGCCTCGCTCGGCGAGTTCGAAGAGACGGCGCGCGGCGACGACCTCTTACAGATCGAGGCCGAGGCGGCCGGGACGTACACGCTCACGGTCACGCCGTTCGAGGAGGAGGCCGGCGCCTACGTCCTCACCGTCGAGCGCGCCGAGCCGGTCGCGACGGCGCCCGAGGCCCGCGTCGACCAGATCTTCGCGCTCCGCGACCGCGCCGGCGCCCCGGGCGCGCTCGTGGCCGTCGTCGACGGCGGCGAGGTGGTCTACCGGAACGCCTACGGGACGGCCAACCTCCCGCACGGCGTCCCGATGACGGTCGAGACGGTCTCGAACATCGGCTCGACGTCGAAGCAGTTCACGGCGTTCGCGCTCGTCCTCCTCGAGCAGCGCGGCGAGCTCGCCCTCGACGACGACGTCCGCGAGCACGTCCCCGAGCTGCCGGACTTCGGCGAGACGGTCACGCTGCGGCACCTCCTCACGCACACGAGCGGCTACCGCGAGTTCCTCAACGCGCTCTCGGTCGGCGGGCGCCGGCTCGACGAGGGCGACTACATCGACCGGGCCGAGATCCTCGCGCTCATCCAGCGCCAGCCGGCGCTCCAGAACGCGCCGGGCGCCGAGTGGAACTACAACAACAGCGGCTACGGGCTGGCGGCGCTCGTGGTCGAGCGCGTGACCGGGCAGCCGTTCCCCGAGTGGATGGCCGAGAACGTGTTCGAGCCCATGGGGATGGCCCACACGGTCGTCCGCGCGACGCCGTCGACGCTCGTGCCGAACAGCGCCCAGGGCTACGTGGCCTCCGACGACGGCTGGAAGGAGGCCCGCGACCTCGGCGGCGCGGTCGGCGCCGGCGCCATCTACACGACGCTCGACGACCTCGCCCGGTGGATGGGCCACTACTGGGCGCCCACGCTTGGCGGCCAGGAGGCCGTCGACCAGATGACGACGCGCTACGTCCTCGCCGACGGCGACACGACGGACTACGGGCTCGGGCTGTTCGTCCAGGACATGGGGCGCGTGACGCGCGTCCACCACGGCGGCGCCGACGCGGCCCACCGCTCGTCGTTCGCGTTCGTGCCCGAGCTCGACTTCGGCGTGATCGTGCTGACCAACTCGCCGGCCGACGTCGACGCGCTCGCGGGCCGGGTGGCCGAGGCCTTTTTCGAGGACCGGATCCCCGACGGCTCCGACGAGCCGGCGGCCGAGGCGGGCGGGCCCGAGGCCGTCGACTTCGACGACGCGCTCTTCGACGACTACGCGGGCGAGTACGCGCTCGACGTCGCGCCCGACTTCGTCCTCGCCTTCCGCCGCGACGGGGCCGGCGGCTACGAGACGCAGGCGACCGGCCAGCCGGCGGCGCCCATCGTCCCGGTCTCGGACTCCACGTTCGCCGTGACGGTCGTCGACGCGTCCGTCACGTTCCGCCGCGACGCCGACGGCGTGGTCCGCTCGGCGACGCTCCACCAGAACGGCGAGCACCGGGCCACGAAGCTCGGCGTCGAGCCGCTCGAGGCGGCGGCCCCGCTGGCCCTCGACGACTACGTGGGCCGGTACGTCAGCCCGACGCTGGAGGCGTTCCGGACGATCTCGGTCGAGGACGGCGAGCTCCGCGCGTCCAGCCTCCGCTTCCCGGGGGGGCAGGAGCTCCGCCACACGACGGGCGACACGTTCATGGCCGGCGGGTTCACGGTCGCGTTCGAGCGCGACGCCTCGGGCGCCGTCGTCGCCTTCACCGTCGACGCCGGCCGGGCGCGCGACCTCCGCTTCGAGCGGTTCGAGTAGGCCCGCCCCGCCCGCCTCGGCGACGGGCCCGAGGCGGGCGGGCTCAGGCCTTCTGCGCCAGCCGCTCCGCCCACTCGCGGCGGAAGGCGGGGAAGCGGCCCTCCAGGATCGCCGCGCGCATCGACCGCATCGTCCAGAGGTAGAGCGCGAGGTTCTGGACGCTCGCGATCTCCATGTAGAGCGGCTCGTTGGCCTTCGTGAGGTGGCGGAGGTACGCCTTCGAGAACGTCCGGCTGTGGTACACGTCGAGGCCGCCGTCGAGCGCCGAGAAGTCCTCCTTGAACCGCGCGTTCTTGATGTTGACCATGCCCCCCGTCGTGAAGAGCGTCCCCGTCCGGGCGTTCCGCGTCGGCATCACGCAGTCGAACAGGTCGACGCCGCGGGCCACGTTCTCGATCAGGTTCTGCGGCGTCCCGACGCCCATGAGGTAGCGCGGGCGGTCCGGCGGCAGGACCTCGTTCGTGAGGGCGACCGTGTCGTACATGACCTCGGCCTCCTCGCCGACGGCCAGCCCGCCGATGGCGTAGCCCTCGGCGCCGAGCTGGGTGAGGGCCTCGGCGCTCTCGCGGCGGACGGCCGGGAACGTCGCGCCCTGCACGATGGGGAAGAGCGCCTGGTGGTGCCCGTAGTGGCCGTCCGTGGCGCGGTAGTGCGCGAAGGCCCGCTCGGCCCAGCGGACCGTCCGCGCGTTGGCCCGCCGCGCCTCGGCCTCGTCGACCGTCGAGGACGTCAGCTCGTCGAGCACCATCATCACGTCCGAGCCGATGTCGCGCTGGGTGTCGACGACGGTCTCGGGCGTGAACGTGAGGTAGCGCCCGTCGAGGTGGTTCCGGAAGCGGACGCCCTCCTCGGTCACCTTCACGAGGTCGCCGAGGGAGAACACCTGGAAGCCGCCCGAGTCGGTGAGGATGGGCCCGTCCCAGGCCATGAACCGGTGGAGCCCGCCGGCGGCGCGCAGGACCTCCCGGCCGGGCCGGAGGTGCAGGTGGTACGTGTTGCCGAGGAGGATCCGGACGTCGAGGTCGCCGCGGAGCGTCCGCGGCGCGACGGCCTTGACGCTGCCGACCGTCCCGACCGGCATGAACATGGGCGTCTCGACCGTCCCGTGGTCGGTGTGGAGGAGCCCGGCGCGGGCGCCGGTCTCGGGGCACTCGGCCTGGAGCTCGAAGGTCAGGGGCATCGGTCTCGTTCGTGTCGCAGGCCGCCAGGGTAGCCCCGCCCGCCCGGGCCGACCGGCAACCGTCGGCGAACTCGGCCCCGCCCGCCTCGGCGTCCCTTCCGAGGGACGCATGGCGGCACGCCCCGACCGGATGGCGACCGGCAGGGCGACCCGACGGGTCGCCCCTACCGGGTGGCGACCCGCTCGATGAAGGCGACCGCGTTCGCGACCCCGTCCTCCGCCCGGATCGCCTCGCCGATCGCCTCCGCCCGCCGGCGCATCGAGGCGGACGTGGTCGCCGCGTCGATCCTGGCCGCGAGCGTCGCCGCCGTGAGGTCGGTCTGCTTGACCGGGGCGGGCCCGGCGCCGAGCGCGTGGACGCGGCGGCCCCAGAACGGCTGGTCGCCGAAGAACGGGCAGATCACGGTCGGCCGCCCGGCGCGGAGGCCGGCCGCCGTCGTCCCGGCCCCGCCGTGGTGGACGACCGCCGCGCACCGGGGGAACAGCGCGTCGTGCGGGGCCGACTCGATCACGAACAGGTCGTCGCCGAGGTCGCTCGGGGCGAGGCCGCCCCAGCCGGTCGCCAGCAGCCCGCGCGCGCCGGCCGCCCGGAGGGCCTCGACCACGCGCCGCGTCGTCCGCTCGGGGTCGCGCCCGGCGAGGCTCCCGAAGCCGACGTAGACGGGCGGCTCGCCCGCGTCGAGGAACGCCTGAAGGGCGGGCGGCGGCGTCCACTCCGGCTCTTCCAGAACCCAGTAGCCCGAGACGGCCGCCCACTCCGGCCAGTCCTCCGGCTCCGGGACGACGTGGGGGCTGTAGCCGTGGACCGTCGGGACCGGGCCGCGCGGCGTCGGGCCGGCGCCCGTCGCCGTCCGCCAGTCGGCGAGGTAGCGGCGGGCGGAGAGGGCGAGGGCGAGCTGCGAGGCCCGGTACGTCAGCCGGTTGTACCGGGCGCCGAGCGGGAGCGCGGGGAAGCCGGGCAGGGGCGCTTCGCCCGTCGCCACGTACAACGGCTGGAGCACGGCGGCGACGACGCGCGCCCCGAGGTGCGCCGCGAACGACGGCCCCCAGTACGCCTTCGGGTGGTGGACGACGAGGTCCGGCGCGGCCTCCCGGGCGGCGTCCCACGAGTCGTCGATGATCTCGCCCTGCGCCGACCCGCCGAGCCG
>CAXRFJ010000583.1:0-2651 GCA_964229475.1 Rubrivirga sp. | reverse complement strand
GAGCGGCCGGCCCAGGCGGCGGGGTTCGCGTGGCCCCCGGTCTCGGCGCCGCGCGCGGCGCCGGCCCGCCCGAGCGCGAGGACGCGGGCGCCGCCCTCGGCCAGCTGGGCGTGGGCCGCCGGCGCCACCAGGAGGGCGACGGCGGCCAGGAGCCGACCGGCCGGGGGGGCGAGGCGGGGGAGGGCGCGCATAATTGCCGTCTGACGTCGTTCGGACGGGCGACGGGGCCCCGTAGCTTGGGCCCGAGCCCGGAACATACAGGACTCCTTCTCCACGACATCGACGTGCGCCAATTCGCCCTCTTGTTCGCTCTCGCCGCCGCGACCGCGCTCGCGCCGGCCCGCGCCCAGGAGCTCAACTGCCAGATCTCCCTCAACCGCGACGCCATCACGGGGACGGAGTTCGACTTCCTCGACGAGTTCCGCCAGGAGGTCTTCCGCTACGTCAACAACCGGGCGTGGACCGACGACGTGTTCCGGCCCGAGGAGCGGATCGACTGCCAGATCCAGCTCACGTTCACGGCCGCGCTCTCGCAGACCACGTTCGCCGCGCAGCTCGTCGTCCAGGCCAGCCGGCCGATCTACGGGACGGCCCAGCGCACGACGACCATGCGCGTGGCCGACAACACCTGGGAGTTCACCTACGCCCGCGGGCAGAGCCTCATCTACGACCCCAACCGGTTCAACCCGCTCACGTCGGTCCTCGACTACTACGCCAACCTCATCCTCGGCTACGACTACGACACGTTCGAGCCGCTCGGCGGGACCCGGTTCTTCGAGCGGGCCCTCCGCATCGCCGAGCTCTCGCGGACGACGCCGGCCGGGGCGCCGGGCGAGGGGTGGTTCGGCCAGGGCGTCGAGGACCGCGCCCGGTTCACGCTCGCCAACGAGCTGCTGGACCCCGTCTTCCAGCCCGTCCGCCAGGCGCAGTACGACTACCACTTCGTCGTGCTCGACCACTTCGTCGTGCGCCACGAGCAGGCCTGGGCCGACGCCATCGAGACGCTCTCGGCGCTCCACGAGCTCTACCTCCAGAACAACCGCCGCCGCTACGTGACGGACGTGTTCTTCGGGGCGAAGTACCAGGAGCTCGCGTCGCTGCTGGCGGACGCGCCCCAGCGGAACCAGGCCTACGCGCTCCTCTCCGAGATGGACGCGGCGCACCTCGGGACGTACGACGCTCTCGTCAACTCGCGGTGACGCCGAGCGGCGGCAAACCGCGGGCCGGGTGAGATCGGCACGGTTGTGAAGCGCCGGGGGACGACCCTGCGCTCACGACCATGACCGCGACCCGCTCCCCGTTCGACGTCCTCGGCCTCGACGAGACCGCCACGCCCGCCGACGTCCGCACGGCGTACCGCCGGCTGGCGCTCCGCTTCCACCCGGATCGGAACCCGGGCAACCCCCTCGCGGCGGAGTCCTTCCTCGAGGTCAAGGCCGCGTTCGAGCGGCTCCAGGCGGATGATCCCGACGGCGGGTTCGACGCCGAGCGCGTCGTGGCGGAGATGGAGCGGGCGGCCGCCGAGGCCGAGCGTCGCCGCGGGCGCAGCGGAACGGGCCGCGCGTGGCAGCAGGTCCACGTGGCCCTCGACCGCCCCCCGTCCGACCGGCTCCGCGAGGGGCTCGCCAGCCGGCAGGCCCTCGCGGGCCTCGGCATCGCGGCCGCCATCGCGCTCGGGATCGGGCTCGGCGGGCTGGCCCCGGTCTGGATCGGCGTCGGCGCGGGGCTGCTGGTGGGCGGGGCGCTGATCGGGCACGCCGTCCGGTCGGTCGACGAGGGCGCGTGGGCCGTCGAGACGCACTGGCAGGGCCTCCGGGACCTCCGGTGGGACGTGCTCGTGAGCTGGAGCGAGATCCGCGCCGTCCGCGAGGGGCAGGGCGCGCTCGACCTCGCGCTGACGCCGACGGCGATGCGCCGCCTCGGGCGGCTCGTCCCGGGCGACGCGTTCCCCGAGGCGGGCTGCTACCGGCTCCCGCTCCGCGACCCCGCCCGCCTCGGCGCCGTCGTCCGCGCGCAGCTGGGCTGAGGCGGAGGGCACGCCACCGGCGTGCCCCACGGCGACCGGGACCTGGCGGGGCGGTCCGGAGGCGCGCCCTACCGATCCCGCTCGACGCGGGCCTCGCGGACGAGGTCGCCCTGGAGGAGCTGGTCGACCACGTCCTGGCCCTCGACGACGCGGCCGAACGCCGTGTAGCGGCCGTCGAGGTGCGGCTGCGGGCTGTGCGTGACGAAGAACTGCGAGCCCTCGGTGTCCTTCCCCGAGCTCGCCATCCCGATCGTGCCGGTCTCGTAGCGGACGCGCGTGAACTCGCTCCGGATGGCCGTCTCGGGGCCGCCGTAGCCGTCGCGCCGGGCGTAGTCGCCGCCCTGGACCACGAAGTTGGCCACGACGCGGTGGAACGGGACGCCGTCGTAGAGGTCCTGCGCGGCCGTCAGCGTGATCCGCTGGACCGTCTGCGGCGCCGCCTCCGTGTCGAGCTCGATCACGACGCGCCCGCGGTCGGTGTCGAGCACGAGGCGCGGCCGCGGGCCGACGTTGGCGAGGTGGGCCCAGTCGATGGTCGTGGTGGCCGGCGAGCCGCCGGCCTCGAGCGTGACCTCGACGCCCTCCGTGAGCCGGTCGTTGAGCGCGTCGCGGGCGGCCTCGCGGA
>CAXRFJ010000582.1:0-10286 GCA_964229475.1 Rubrivirga sp. | reverse complement strand
CGCGCCCCGGGCCCCCCCCCACGGCCCGGGCCCGACCCGGCCCCCCCCCGCCGCGCCACCGCGGGGGGCGGGGGCATCGGTTTTCCAGAGGGATCCACGGCCGGGGCTGGCAGCGGCGGCGCGGACGTGGCACCTTGCGCGGACCCTCTGCCTCCGTCGTCATGCGCACGCTCTTCCTGCTTCTGCTCGCTGCCCTGGTGCCCGTTGCGGCGCAGGACCTCGGCGAGACCGAGTTCGCCAACTCCGGCGCGCCGGAGGCGCAGGAGCCGTTCCTCCGCGGCCTCCTCCTGCTCCACTCGTTCGAGTACGACGACGCCCGCGAGGCCTTCCGGGAGGCCCGCCGGCTCGACCCCGACTTCGCGATGGCGGCCTGGGGCGAGGCGATGACCCACAACCACCCGGTCTGGATGCAGCAGGACCTCGATGCCGCCCGGTCGGCGCTGGAGGGCGTCGAGGCCATGCCCACCTCGGCGCGCGAGCGGGCCTACCTGGCGACGCTCGGCGTGCTGTACGGCGATGACGGCTCGAAGGAGGACCGCGACGACGCCTATGCCGAGGCGATGCGCGGGCTGGCGGAGGCGTACCCCGACGACCTCGACGCCGCGAGCTTCTACGCGCTCTCGATCCTGGGTACGGCGCACGAGGGCCGCGACTTCACGACCTACATGAAGGCGGCGGCCGTCGCCGAGGAGGTGTTCGACGCGAACCCCCGGCACCCGGGCGCCGCGCACTACCTCATCCACGCCTACGACGACCCGGTCCACGCCCCGCTGGGCCTCCGCCCGGCCCGCGTCTACGCCGAGGTGGCGCCGGCCGCGAGCCACGCGCTCCACATGCCGTCGCATATCTCCCTCGCGCTCGGGATGTGGGCGGACGTCGAGCGGATGCACCGCCGGAGCTACGAGGCGGCCAAGGCCGGGACCGACCGGCGCGGCCTCCCGCTCAACGGCCACGGCTGGCACGCCCTCTGGTGGTGGCACTACGCGGCCGACCAGCTCGAGGACCAGCCGCTCGCCGACAGCCTCTACGCGCTCGCCGAGGCGCACTACGCCGAGGACCCCGAGGCGTACACGCCGCTCGCCCACGTCGTGCGCATCCGCGCGCAGCACCACCCGGCGAGCGCCGACGACCCGGTGCTGAGCCACGACCCGCCCGACGCCGGCAGCGTCCGGACGTTCGCCATCGACGCGCTGGCCCGCGGCGAACGGCTCGCCGACGCGCAGGGCCCGGACGCCGCGCGCCCGGTCCTCGCGGCCCTCCAGGCGGCGCTCGACGCCGACGCCGATCCGGGCTGGGAGGCCCGCGCGTCGGCGCTCCAGCTCGAGGCGTACCTCGACCTCCTCGACGGCGACCCCGACCGGGCGATCGAGCTCGTCCGCGAGGCCGCCGCGCTCGAGGCCGAGGCCCCCCTGATGTTCGGCCCGCCGACGCCGACCACGCCGGCCCACGAGTTCCTCGGGCTGCTCCTGCTCGAGTACGGCGACGACCCCGCCGAGGCGGCCGAGGCGTACCGGACGGCGCTCTCGCGCGCCCCCAACCGCCGCCAGTCGGTCTACGGGCTGGAGCGGGCCCACCGGGCGATCGAGCGGGCCGCGCAGGCCGCGGGCGGCCGGTAGGGGAGACGCGGCGAATCGCACGGCCCGGCGGAACCGGCAGGGCGGCTCGGGATACGGGCTCGCCAAAGATCATCATCCCCCCTGTGAGTCCTTCCATCGACCGCACCGACCTCGACTCGGGCGTCCGCGTTCTTTCTGAGACCATCCCGTCCGTCGGCTCCGTGGCCGTGGGCGCGTGGGTCGACGCCGGCAGCCGCGACGAGACGCCCGCCGAGGGCGGCATCACCCACTTTATCGAACACATGGTGTTCAAGGGGACCCGCCGCCGCCGGGGGTACCTCATCAACCAGCGGATGGAGTCCGTCGGCGGCTACCTCAACGCGTTCACCTCGAAGGAGCACACGTGCTTCTACGCGCGCGGGCTGAGCGAGCACCTCGGCCGCGGCCTCGAGACCGTCCTCGACCTCGTCACCCAGCCGACGCTCCCGCCGCGGGAGATCGAGAAGGAGAAGGACGTCGTGGTCGAGGAGATCAAGATGTACGAGGACGCCCCCGAGGACCACGTCTTCGACCACTACGAGGCGGCGCTCTACCCGGACCACCCGCTCGGCCGGCCGGTGATCGGCACGCCCGAGTCGGTCCGGTCCTTCACGCGGGACGACCTCGAGCGCTACATCGGGCGCCACTACGTGCCGGACCGGCTCGTGATCTCGGTCGCCGGCAACGTCCGGCACGCCGAGGTGGTCCGCCACGTGGAGCGGCTGCTGGCGGAGTTCGAGCGCGCCCCGCAGCCCGCCGAGCGGGCGCCGTCGGAGGCGTACGCGGCGACCGACGTCGTGGTCGAGCGGCCGATCCAGCAGGCCCACCTCGTCCTCGGCACCCGGGCCTTCGGCGTGAACGACCCGAGGCGGACCACGCTGTCGGTCCTCAACACGATCCTGGGCGGCGGGATGTCGAGCCGGCTCAACCAGAACATCCGCGAGAAGTACGGGTGGTGCTACTCGGTGTACTCGTTCGTCAACGTGCAGACCGACTCCGGCGACCTCGGCGTCTACATCGGCACGGACGCCTCGCGCGTGGACCGCTCGCGGACGCTCATCGAGCGCGAGCTCGGCAAGCTGGCCGAGGCCGCCGTCAGCGACCGGATGCTGTCGCGGGCGAAGCACCAGCTGAAGGGCTCGATCGTCCTCGGGCTCGAGAGCACGACGAATCGGATGCAGCGGCTCGGCCGCGTCGAGCTCACGACGGGGCGGATCGTGCCGGTCGACGAGGTCGTCGCCGAGATCGACGCCGTGACCGCCGAGGGCGTCCGCGACCTCGCCGCCGAGCTGTTCGCCCCGGGCCGGCTGTCGTCCGCGCTCATCCTCCCCTCGGAGGCGTAGCCGGTTCTCCTGCCGGGGCCCGCCGCCGGACCGATCTTCCCGCCCCTGGCGTCCGCCAGCCCTCCTCCGACCGTCCCCTCGACTCCCGCACCCCATGGCGTTCCCCTTCGCAGGCCGTCCCGTCCTCGTCACCGGCGGCGCCGGCTTCATCGGCTCCCACGTCGCCGACCGACTCCTCGCCGAGGGCTGCGAGGTCCACGTCCTGGACGACCTCTCGGGCGGCGTCCGCGAGAACGTGCCCGAGGGCGCCGTCTTCCACGAGGTCGACATCCGCTCGCCCGAGGCCGCGGAGCTGTTCGGCGAGCACGAGTTCGCGGCGCTGTGCCACCTCGCCGCGCAGATGGACGTTCGGAAGTCCGTCGCCGACCCGAAGTTCGACGCCGACGTCAACGTGCTCGGCCTGCTGAACCTGCTCGAGGCCGGCCGCCAGTCGGGCCTCGAGAAGGTCGCGTTCGCCTCGACCGGCGGCGCCATCTACGGCGAGCCGGACCCCGCGGTCAACGGCGGCGGGCCGCAGCCGGAGGGCCACCCGACCCGGCCGATGTCGCCCTACGGCATCACGAAGCTCGTCAGCGAGCACTACCTCCGGTTCTACCACCAGACGTACGGGGTCGAGACGGCGGCCCTCCGGTTCGGCAACGTGTACGGGCCGCGGCAGAACCCGCACGGCGAGGCCGGCGTGGTCGCCATCTTCGCGCAGCGGCTCCTCCGCGGCGAGCCGATCACGATCAACGGCGAGGGCACGCAGACGCGCGACTACGTCTTCGTGGGCGACGTCGTCCGCGCGTTCGTGGCGGCGCTCGGCCGCGACGGCTCGGGGGTCTACAACGTGGGCACGGGCGTCGAGACGGACGTGAACGCGCTGTTCCGCCACATCAACCGCTTCACGGGCGCCGGCGCCGAGGAGGTCCACGGCCCGGCCAAGCCCGGCGAGCAGCAGCGGAGCGTGCTCGACATCTCGCACACGGCCGAGGCCCTCGACTGGCGCCCCGAGGTGGACGTGGAGACCGGCCTCGGGCGGACGGTCGAGTGGTTCAAGGAGCGGGAGGCGGACGCGTAGAGGGCAGGAAAATCCCACGGCCCGCGGGCAGCGCGGGCGGGGACGGCCGTAGCTTTGGCAAAGCCGTTCCCCCGCATGCACCGCGTCCAGCTCGACCAGTTCGAAGGGCCGCTCGACCTCCTGCTCTTCTTTATCCGGCGGGACGAGATCGACGTCCACGACATCCCGATCGCCCGGATCGCGGACGAGTATCTCGAGGCGGTCCGCGTGCTGGAGCACATCGACCTCGACGCCGCGGCCGACTTTATCTACACGGCGGCGCTGCTGATCCAGATCAAGGCCCGGATGCTGATGCCGCGGCCGGAGCTGGACGACGGCGGCGAACCCATCGACCCGCGCCAGGAGCTCGTCGAGCGGCTCATCGAGTACGTCCGCTACAAGGAGGCCGCCGGCACGCTGCAGGGGCGGTTCGAGGCCCGCCAGCGGCTGCGCACGCGCGGCCAGGCGGCCGACCAGCGCGACGAGCTGGCGCCGCCCGTCGAGGTCACGTACCGGGCCACCATCTTCGACCTCGTCACCGCGCTCGGCGCGGCCGTCGAGCGGGCGGCGCAGGCCACCGAGACGATCCGCCACGAGGTCGCCCGCGAGTCGTTCGCCATCGACGTCCAGCGGGCGTGGGTCCTCAACCGCGTGCAGGGGGGGGGCGCGTCGTTCGGTGCGCTCGTGGCCCGCCGCAGCAAGCCGTTCGTCATCGTCACGTTCCTCGCCGTGCTCGACCTCGCCCAGCGCCAGGCCATCCGCCTCGTGTTCGGGCTCGACCCGCAGGACTTCGCCGTCGAGCCCGTCGAGGGCGTCACGTCGGTCGACGACACGCTCGCCGATGAGCCCTTTTCCGCCGCCGCGTGATGGAGCCCGTCCGTACCGCCGACACGTTCGACCAGGCCGTCGAGGCGCTCGTCTTCGCCAGCGACGTCCCGCTCCGGCCCGAGGACGTCGCGCGCGCCTACGGCGAGGTCACCGGGACCGAGCACGGCGTCGCCGAGGTGGAGGCGGCCGTCGGCCGCCTCAACGCCGCGTACCGGACGGGCGGCCGCGCCTTCCGGATCCAGCGCTGGGCGGGCGGGCTCCGGATGGCGACGGTCGAGGAGGTCCACCCGTTCGTGAGCGCGCTGTTCGAGGACGACGAGGCGAAGCGGCTGTCGCGGTCGCTGCTCGAGACGTTGGCCGTTATTGCATACAAGCAACCCGTCACCCGCCCCGAGGTCGACCACGTCCGCGGCGTCAACTCCGACTACGCGCTCCGCCAGCTCCTGGAGCGCGACTTCGTGACGATCGCCGGACGAGGGGAGGGGGTCGGCCGCCCGCTCCTCTACGCCACGACCGACCGCTTTCTGGAGCAGTTCGGCCTCGACGCACTCGAGGCCCTCCCCACGCCGCGCGAGATCGAGGACCTCCTCGCCGATCCCGCGTTCAACCGCGAGCGCGCCAAGCTCCTCGCCGAGATGACGGCGCCCTCGCCGACCCCGCCCGCACCCGAGACCGACGATGTCGAAACGGACCAAGAATGACTCCGTCCGGCGGCGCCACCAGGCCGAGCGGAAGCAGCGCCAGTCGGACACGCTGGAGACCGCGTCGCGCCCGGACGACGCCGGCCCGATGCGGCTCAACCGCTACCTCGCCCGCGCCGGCGTGGCCTCCCGCCGCGAGGCCGACGCGATCATCGCCGAGGGCCGCGTCCGCGTGAACGGCGCGGTGACGACCGAGATGGGCGTCAAGGTCTCCGACGACGACGCCGTGGAGGTCGACGGCCAGCCCATCCAGCCGACCGACCTCGCGTACGTCCTGCTCAACAAGCCGCTCGACACGCTCACGACGGTCTCCGACGACCGCGGCCGCAAGACCGTCCTCGACCTCGTCACGATCCCGAAGCGCCTCAAGTCCGCGCTCTTCCCCGTCGGCCGCCTCGACAAAGACACGACCGGCGCGCTCCTCCTGACGACCGACGGCGAGCTCGCGCACCGGCTGATGCACCCGAGCCACGGGGCCGTCAAGCTCTACCTCGTCACCGCCGACCAGCCGCTCACCGACGCGGACATCGACCGGCTCAAGAAGGGCGTCCGCCTCGACGACGGCCCGGCCTCGGCCGACAACGCGGCGTTCGTGGGCGACGACCGCCGCCAGTTCGCGCTCCAACTCCACGAGGGCCGCAACCGCCAGGTCCGCCGGATGGTCGAGGCCCTCGGCCGCCGCGTCGTCGCGCTCGACCGGATCGGCTACGCCGGCCTCGACCTCGACGGCCTCCGCCGGGGCCGCTGGCGGCGGCTCGAGCCGCACGAGGTCAACACGCTCCGCCGTTCCGTCAAGCTCAAACCCGTCGTCTTTTGAGGAATCGGGGACTCGGGACCGCTGGGACTGGGGATCTCCCTCCCACGTGTCCGGCCGCCCCGTCCCGAGTCCCTCCGTCCCCCCAGTCCCCATGAACAAAATCGCCTATGAGGGCCTCACGTACGACGACGTGCTGCTGGTCCCGGCCCGCAGCAGCGTCATGCCGCGGGAGGTCCGCACGCAGACGCGGCTGACGCGGAACCTCACGATCAACATCCCGCTCGTGGCCGCGGCCATGGACACGGTCACCGAGGCCGACCTGGCCATCGCGATCGCGCGGGAGGGCGGCGTCGGCGTGCTCCACAAGAACATGCCGGCCGAGCTCCAGGCCCGCGAGGCCCGGCGCGTCAAGCGGAGCGAGTCGGGAATGATCCTCGACCCGATCGTCCTCCGCCCGACGGACACCGTCGGCGACGCGCGGGGCCGGATGGCCCGCTACTCGATCGGCGGCATCCCCGTCGTGGACGACGACCGGAAGCTGGTCGGGATCGTGACGAACCGGGACCTCCGGTTCCAGCCCGACAACGACGTCCGCCTCCAGGACATCATGACGGTCGCGGGCCTCATCACGGCGCCGGTCGGCACGACGCTCGACGAGGCCGAGGCCATCCTCCAGGAGCACAAGATCGAGAAGCTCCCGGTCACCGACGAGCAGGGCTACCTCAAGGGGCTCATCACGTTCAAGGACATCCAGAAAAAGAAGAAGCACCCGGACGCTGCCAAGGACGAGTTCGGGCGGCTCCTAGTCGGCGCGGCCGTCGGCGTGACGCCCGACACGATCGACCGCGTGACCGCCCTCGCGGAGGCCGGGACCGACTTCGTCGTTGTCGACACGGCGCACGGGCACTCGGAGGGCGTGCTCCGGATGGTCGAGCGGATCAAGGCCGACTTCGACGGCCTCGAGGTCGTCGCGGGCAACGTCGCGACGGCGCAGGGTACCGAGGACCTCATCCTCGCCGGCGCCGACGCCGTCAAGATCGGGATCGGGCCGGGCTCGATCTGCACCACGCGCGTGGTCGCCGGCGTCGGCGTGCCGCAGCTGACGGCGATCCTCCAGTGCGCCGAGGCGGCCCGCCGCTACGACGTCCCCGTGATCGCCGACGGCGGGATCAAGCAGACCGGCGACATCCCGAAGGCGCTCGCGGCCGGCGCGTCGACGGTCATGATCGGCAGCCTGTTCGCGGGCGTCGACGAGAGCCCGGGCGAGACGGTCCTCTACGAGGGACGCCGCTACAAGAACTACCGCGGGATGGGCTCGCTCGGCGCGATGGAGGCTGGCTCCAAGGACCGCTACTTCCAGGACGCCGAGGACGACCTCAAAAAGCTCGTTCCGGAGGGGATCGAGGGCCGCGTCCCGTACAAGGGGATGCTCTCGGAGATCACCTACCAGATGGTCGGCGGCCTCCGGGCCGCGATGGGCTACTGCGGGTGCGACTCGGTCGAGGCGCTCCAGGAGCGCGGCCAGTTCGTCCGGATCACCGGCGCCGGCCTCCGCGAGAGCCACCCGCACGACGTGACGATCACGCAGGAGTCGCCGAACTACTCGACCCGCTCGTGACCGCGCGCCTCGACACGCTCCGCCGGCTGGCCGCGACGTGCGGCGCCGACGCCGCGATCCTGTCGCACCCGCCGGACCTCCGGTGGGCGGTCGGCTTCACGGGGTCGAACGGGCTCCTCCTCGTGACCGAGACCGCGGCCCACTTCGTGACCGACGGGCGCTACACGTCGCAGGCCCGCGCCGAGGTCGACGGAGCCGACGTCCACGTCGCCGACGGGGCGCTCGCGGCGTGGGCCGGCGACCACGGCCTGCTCGACGACGCCTCCCGGGTCGTGGTCCAGGCCGAGCACGTGACCCTGGCCGCCTCGGACGACCTCCGGAAGGCGTTCGGGGGGATCGACCTCGTGGCTGTCCGGGACCTGCTGTCCGAGGCCGTCGCGGCCAAGAGCGAGGCGGAGATCGAGGCGGTGCGCCAGGCGCAGGCCCTCACGTGCGAGGTGTTCGACGCGGTCCTCCCGTACCTGGCGCCCGGCATCTCGGAGCAGGCCGTCGCCGCCGAGATCGTCTACCAGCACCTCCAGCGCGGCGCGTCGGCGATGTCGTTCGAGCCCATCGTCGCGGCCGGCCCGCACGGCGCGCTCCCGCACGCCCGGCCGTCGTCGCGGACCCTCCGCCAGGGGGACCTCGTCGTCATCGACATGGGCGGCGTCCTCGACGGGTTCTGCTCCGACCTCACGCGGACGGTCGCCGTCGGCGAGCCCGGCGAGGTCGAGCGGGCCGCCTACGAGACGGTGCGGACCGCGCAGCGGGCGGCCATCGACGCCGCCCGGGCGGGGATGACGGGGCGGGAGCTCGACGCCGTCGCCCGCGCCGTGATCGAGGCGGACGGGCTCGGCGAGTACTTTTCCCACAGCCTCGGGCACGGCGTCGGAATCGAGGTCCACGAGTGGCCGCGGCTCTCGCAGCAGGTGGCGCACGTCCTGCCGGCGGGGGCGACGGTCACGATCGAGCCCGGCGTGTACCTCCCCGAACGGTTCGGCATCCGGATCGAGGACGTGATCGCGCTCCGCGAGGGCGGGTGCGACAACCTTACGCCGCTGCCGACGGAGCTCGTGGTGCTCTAGTGCGCATCGCGTTCGTCCTCCCGGCGCCGGCGCGTGTCCCGATGGGCGGCGTGTCGGTCGTGATGCGCCACGCGGAGGGCCTGGCCGGGCGGGGGCACGAGGTCGCGGTGATCGCGCCCCGGCGAGCGCCGGGCCTGTGGCCGCGGGTGCGCGAATGGGCGGTCGTGGCGCGGGACGCCCTCCACGGCGTGCTGGGCGAAGGCCCCCGCACGGCCCGGGTGACTTCGATGGAGCCGCCGACGCTGGGGGACGTGGACCTCGATGTGTACGATGCCGTTATTGCAACTGGTCATCAAACCGCCCCATGGGTGGCCGACGCTCAGCACCGGAACGCGTTCTACTTTCTCCAGGGCGATGAGCGGACGCTGAGCGAGAGGGCGGAGGCCACGTGGCGCCTGCCCCTCCGCCGGGTCGCCGTCGCCGCCTGGCTCGCCGACGTGCTCCGGGAGGCCGGCCATCCGGTCGAGGGCGTCGTCCCCAACGCCGTGGACCCGGACGAGTGGTTCGTGACGACGCCCCAGGCCGACCGCTCGGCACGCGTCATCGCCCTGTACCACCGGCATCCCGTCAAGGGCCCGGAGGTGCTGATCGAGGCCCTCCGGGACCTCCGCCGACGCCGCCCCGAGGTCACGGCCTCCGTCGTCGCTGCCCGCCCCCCGAGCCATCGGCTCCCCGAGTGGGTCGACCTGTCGATCCGTCCCGCTCGCGACGAGCTGCGGGCCCTCTACAACCGGGCGGCCGTGTGCCTCCACACGAGCCGCGTCGAGGGGTGGGGGCTCGTCCCGATGGAGGCCGCGGCGTGTGGATGCGCCGTGGTCGCGACCGCGAGCCGGGGGCCGCGCGAGTTCCTCACCCCGGGCCGGTCCATGGTCGAGGTGCCGGTGGGCGACGCGCGGGGGCTCGCGAAGGCCGCCGCCCGGGTGCTGTCGGACGGCCCCCTGCGGACCCGTCTCGCCGAGGCCGCGCGGGCGTCCGTCGCCTCGTTCTCCTGGTCCGCCTCGACGGACCGGCTCGAGGCCCTCCTCACGAGCCCGGCCCCCGCATGACGTCGGTCGTCATCCCGGTCTACGACGGTGCCGCCGTGCTCCCGACGACGATCCCGGCCGTCCTCGCCCTCGACGCCGACGAGGTGGTCTGGGTCGACGACGGGTCGACCGACCGGACGCCCGATCTGCTCGCCGACGCGGCCATGCGCTCGCCCTGGGCCCGCGTGCTGACCCTCCCCGACAACCGGGGGCGGGCGGCGGCCCGAAACGCGGGGGTCGCCGCGGCCGCGGGCGACGTGCTCGTGTTTTTCGACGCGGACGTGGAGCCGCCCTCCGCCGCCGCCCGCGCGCTCGC